>NZ_JBFNXQ010000069.1:0-28117 GCF_041018925.1 Geodermatophilus maliterrae | reverse complement strand
AGCGGGCCGGCCGGCAAGAAGGCGCGCACCAAGAAGCAGCGCGGGCGTCGCCGGCTCAAGATCGCCCTGGCCACCCTGGCCGGGCTGTTCGTCCTGTTCGGCGTCTTCGTCGGCGTCGTGTACGCCACCACCGAGGTCCCGAACCCCGACTCGGTGCAGAGCGCGCAGACGACCGTCGTCTACTACGCCGACGGCACCACCGAGATGGCCCGCCTGGGCGACACCAACCGCACCAACGTGGCGCTGGCCGACGTCTCCGAGGGTGCCCGCGACGCGGTGCTCGCCGCCGAGAACCGGAACTTCTACGCCGACCCGGGCATCTCCTTCACGGGCATCGTCCGGGCGGCGTGGAACAACGTGACCGGCGGCTCCACGCAGGGTGGCTCGACGATCACCCAGCAGTACGTCAAGAACGCGTTCCTGACGTCGGAGCAGACCTTCAGCCGCAAGTTCCAGGAGCTCTTCCTCGCGGTCAAGCTCGACAACGAGTACTCGAAGGACGAGATCCTCGAGAACTACCTCAACACCATCTACTTCGGCCGCGGCGCCTACGGCATCGAGGCCGCGGCGACCACCTACTTCGGCGTCTCGGCCGCGGAGCTGACGCCGCAGCAGGGCGCCGTCCTCGCCGTCCTCATCCGCAGCCCCAGCTCCTACGACCCCGAGGGCAACGCGGAGGGCGCGCAGGACCGCTGGGGCCTGGTCCTCGACGCGATGGTCGAGGAGGGCTGGATGACCCCGGCCGAGCGCGAGGCCTCGGTCTACCCGCCGGTGCTGCCGCGGCCGGAGGGCTCGACGCAGGGCATCCCGTCCGGTCCGGAGGGCCTGGTCGTGCAGCAGGCGATCGACGAGCTGCGGGCCAAGGGCTACACCGACCAGCAGCTGCTGGCCGGCGGCCTGCAGATCGTCACCACCGTGGACAAGCCCGCCCAGGACGCCGCGACCACCGCGGTGACCGACGTCATGCAGGGTGAGCCGGAGAACCTGCGGCAGGCGCTGGTGGCGATCGACCCGCGCACCGGAGCGGTCCGCGCCTACTACGGCGGCGCCAGCGGCACGGGCAACGACTACGCCCAGGCGCAGCGGCAGCCCGGCTCGTCGATGAAGCCCTACGTGCTGGCCACCGCGCTGGACCAGGGCATCAGCGTCAACTCCCGTCGCGACGGCTCCTCGCCGCAGATCTTCCCCGACCGCGAGGCCCCGGTGCGCAACTCCGGCGGCGCCTCGTGCGGGGCGTGCACGCTGGTCGAGGCGATGACCCGCTCGCTGAACACCACGTTCTACGGGCTGGCCTACGAGGTGGGCCCGGAGAACGTCCGGGAGACGGCGCTGGCGGCCACCGGCCTGCCCGAGACGTGGCAGGGCGGCCCGCTCGAGGGCAACACCACGCTGGCCAACGGCGAGGGGTTCACCGGCTCGGCGATCGGCATCGGCGAGTACGAGATGCGCCCGATCGACCAGGCGCACGGCTTCGCCACCTTCGCCGCCGGCGGGGTGGAGCGGGCGCCGTACTTCGTCAGCCGGGTCAGCGACACCTCCGGTGCGGTGCTGCTGGAGTACGGCGGCGAGAGCGGTGAGCAGGTGCTGCGCCCCGAGGTCGCCAACGACGTCACCTTCGCGCTGGAGGGCGTGGCGCAGTACTCGCGCCGGGCGCTCGACGACGGCCGGGAGGTGGCCAGCAAGACCGGTACCCAGGGCCTCAACGCCGAGGACAACTCCGACGCCTGGATGGTCGGCTACACCCCGTCGCTGTCGACGTCGGTGTGGATGGGCTCGGAGGTCCGCGAGCCCATCGTCAACTCCGACGGCGGGATCGTCTACGGCTCGGGCCTGCCGGGTGCCATCTGGCAGCAGTTCATGGACGGCGTGCTGGCCGGCACGCCCGAGGAGGACCTGCCCAACTCGCCGCGCATCCGGGGCGACACGGGCCAGGGCGTGGCCGCGCCGACGACGGCGGCCCCGACGACGCAGTCGCAGCCGACCCAGCAGCCGACCACGCAGGCCCCGCCGCCCACCACCGAGGCCCCGCCGCCGACCCCGGAGGCCCCCGCGCCGCCGCCCGCGCCGGTGCCGCCGGTGCCGGTGGAGCCCGTGACCCCGGACGACGTGGGCCAGGACGAGCAGGTCGACACGGGACCGGACGGTGAGGTCGGCCCCGGCGAGCAGAACGGGTCACCCGCGCCGGCGCCGGCGCCGGCGCCTCCGACCCAGGCGCAACCCACCGGCTGACCCGCCCGGCACACTGGCGCAGGTGAGCTCCTCCCCCACGGGCCCGTCCGCTCCGGCACCTCCGCCGGCGGACGGGCCCGCGGCGTTCCCGGGACCGGAGCCCGCCGTCCCCGCGGCCGGCCGCGGTCCCGACCGGGTGGCGCCCACCGGTCCCGACCGGGTGGTGCCCACCTGGTCGGACCCGGTGGCCGCGCAGGCCAGCGAGGCCGTGGGCGGGCCCTGGGGACGGCACGCGGTGACCGGCCGGGCACTGTTCTGGACGCCGCTGCGCGTGTGCCTGCTGTTCACGACGGGCGTGCTGGCGCTGGCCTGGCTCAAGCAGTCGCCGTGCTCGGACGGCGACTGGACGGGCTCGGTGCAGTACACCCACTTCTGCTACTCGGACACGGTCCCGCTGTTCGGCATCCACGACCTCGGCAGCGGTGCGCTGCCCTACCTCGACTCGGCCGTCGAGTACCCGGTCCTCACCGGCGCCTTCATGGCGCTGGCGGCCACGCTGGGCGGCGCCTACGAGAGCCTGGCGACGGCAGCCGGGCTGCTCCCCGAGGTGCCCCCCGTGCAGGCCTACTACGCGGCCACCTGCCTGCTGCTGAGCCTGTGCGCGCTGGTCACCACCCGCGCGGTGCTCGGCACGTCGGGGCACCGGCCGTGGGACGCGGCGATGGTCGGCCTCTCCCCGTTGCTGCTGGTGCACGCCTTCACCAACTGGGACCTGTTCGCCGTCGCGCTGGCCGCGTGTGGTCTGTGGGCCTGGGCGCGCGACCGGCCGGTGCTCGCCGGCGTCCTGCTCGGCCTGGGCGTCGCGGCCAAGCTCTTCCCGGCGCTGCTGCTCGGGGCGCTGTTCCTGGTGTGCCTGCGGGCCGGCCGGCTGCGGGTGTGGCTCCGCGCGGCGCTCGCCGCCGGCGTCGCCTGGCTGGTGGTCGACGTCCCGGTGGCGCTGCTGGCGCCGGGGAACTGGTCGCTGTTCTTCCGGCTCAACAGCAGCCGGCCGGCCGATCCCGACACCCTGTGGAACATGGCGATCACCGCCTCGGGCGGGACGCTGTTCGACGGGCCGCTGGCCGAGGGCGAGACGCCCACGGTGCTCAACGCGCTGGTCGCCGTCTGCGTGCTGCTGGTGTTCGCGGCGCTGGGCTGGCTGGTGCTGGCCGCGCCGGTGCGCCCGCGGGTGGCCCAGGTCGCCTTCCTGCTGGTGGCCGGGTTCCTGCTGGTGACCAAGGTGTGGAGCCCGCAGTACTCGCTGTGGCTGCTGCCGCTGGCGGTGCTGGCCCGGCCGCAGTGGCGCTCGCTGCTGGCCTGGCAGGCCACCGAGGCGGTGCTGTGGGTGGTGCGGATGCTCTGGTACCTCGGCACCGACAACCGCGGCGTGGCCACCGAGTGGTTCTTCCTGGCGGTGACCGTGCGCGACCTGGCCGTCCTCGTGCTGATCGGCCTGGTCGTCCGGGACGTGTGGCATCCCGACGGCGACGTCGTCCGCACGTCCTGGCCCGGTGTGGACGACCCCGCCGGCGGCCCGCTCGACGGCGCCCCGGACCGGGTGACCGTGGGCGACGGCCGACGCCGGCGCGCCGAGGTCCCGCTCGAGGCGTAGGGAACGTCCCGGCGCCGTGACGGGCGGGGGGCTCCCTACGCCCGCGCCAGTGCCTCGCGGACGAGGGCGACCTCCTCGGCGTGCGCCGCGGCGTCGCCCGGCGTCTCCAGGACGACGGGGCAGTCGGCGGCCCGGGCCACCTCGAGCAGCAGCTCCAGCGGGATCTCGCCCGCGGCCAGCGGCGCGTGCCGGTCACGGCCGGAGCCGGCGGGGTCGCGGCTGTTGTTCAGGTGCACCAGGTCGATGCGGCCGGTGGCCCGGCGCGCGTCGTCCACGGCCGTGGCCAGGTCCCAGCCGGCCGCCCAGGCGTGGCAGGTGTCGAGGACGAACCCGGCGCCGAACTCGCCGACGGCCTCCCACAGGCGGTCGACGGCGTCCAGGCCGCGGGCCATCGCGTTGTCCCCGCCGGCGGTGTTCTCGATCAGCAGCGGCAGGGGGAAGCCGCCGTCCTCGGCCTGCCGGACGAAGGTCTTGCGCCAGTTGTCGAACCCGGCGGCCGGGTCGTCCTTGGCCAGCACGTGCCCGCCGTGCACGACCATGCCGCGGGCGCCGATCGCCGCCGAGGCGCGGGCGTGGGTGGCCAGCACCTTCCGGCTGGGGATGCGGATCCGGTTGTTGGTCGAGGCCACGTTGAGCACGTAGGGCGCGTGCACGAAGACCGCGACGTCGCCGGCGAGCAGCGCGTCGGCGTCGGGGCGCGGCGGCGGGGCCTTCCAGCCCTGCGGGTCGCCGAGGAAGACCTGCACCCCGTCGGCGTCCACCTCCGCCGCGCGGGCCAGCGGGCCGCCGGCGTCGAGCTCGTTGTCCTCGGTGAGGCCGGGTCCGACGTGGACGCCGACCGGGTGCATCGCCACCCCGGCGACACTACTTCCGCCAGGTCGGGGCCTCCCCGCACCGCACCGGCCGCCGTCGCCGACGGGGGGTGGCGGCCGCGCTGGTACCCTCCGGATTGCGCGTCTCGTCCGCCGTCCGTGGCGGACCGGGCGCGCGACGCGTGTACGACCCTCCTGCTGCAGACGTCCTGCGGCCGCCACAGACCAGAGGAGGTGGGGTTCTCCGTGCGTCACTACGAACTGATGGTCATCCTCGACCCCGACCTGGAGGAGCGCACGATCGCTCCCTCCCTCGACCGGTTCCTGACCGTCGTCACCAACAGCGGTGGCACCGTCAAGACCGAGATCTGGGGCCGGCGTCGCCTGGCCTACGAGATCAACAAGCACGTCGAGGGCATCTACGCCATCGTCGACATCCAGGCCGAGCCCGCCGCGGTCGCCGAGCTCGACCGCCAGCTCAACCTCAACGAGGCCGTCCTGCGCACCAAGCTGATGCGGCCCGAGGTCCACTGAGCATGGCCGGCGAGACCGTCATCACCGTCATCGGCAACCTGACCTCCGACCCGGAGCTGCGGTTCACGCCCTCGGGGGCCGCGGTCGCCAACTTCACGGTCGCCTCGACGCCGCGCACCTTCGACCGGCAGTCGCAGGAGTGGAAGGACGGCGAGGCCCTGTTCCTGCGGTGCAACGTGTGGCGGCAGGCGGCGGAGAACGTCGCCGAGTCCCTCACCCGCGGCTCGCGGGTCATCGTCTCGGGGCGCCTCAAGCAGCGCTCGTTCGAGACCAAGGAAGGCGAGAAGCGCACCGTCGTCGAGCTCGAGGTCGACGAGATCGGCCCCTCGCTGCGCTACGCCACCGCGAAGGTCACCAAGGCCTCCCGCGGTGAGGGTGGCGGCGGCGGTTTCGGCGGCGGCGGTGGCGGCGGTTTCGGCGGTGGCGGTGGCGGCGGGTCGAGCGACCCCTGGTCGACGCCTGCCGGCCCGTCCGACGAGCCGCCCTTCTGAGACGACCTCCCTGCCCCCGCCGTTCGCGGCGGGACCCCGCAGGGAGGCCACACACATCGAGTCGTATCTAGTCGTACCTGGAGAACCCAGTGCCCAAGCCCCCCGTGCGCAAGCCCAAGAAGAAGGTCTGCCAGTTCTGCAAGGACAAGGCGACCTACGTCGACTACAAGGACACGACCCTGCTGCGGAAGTTCATCTCCGACCGCGGCAAGATCCGCGCCCGCCGCGTGAGCGGCAACTGCAGCCAGCACCAGCGGGACGTCGCCACGGCCGTCAAGAACAGCCGTGAGATGGCCCTGCTGCCCTACACCTCGACGGCGCGCTGACCATGAGCACCCAGAAGCTGATCCTGACGCAGGAGGTCACCGGTCTCGGGTCCTCCGGTGACACGGTGGAGGTCAAGGGCGGGTACGCCCGCAACTTCCTCCTGCCCCGCGGCCTGGCCATCGTCGCCACCCGCGGTGCCGAGAAGCAGGTGGACTCGCTGCGCCGGGCGCGTGCCGCCCGCGAGGTGCGCTCCCTCGAGGAGGCGCAGGCCGTGGCCGGGCGCCTCACGGGCCTGACGGTCCGCGTGCCGGCGCGCGCCGGTGCGGGTGGCCGCCTGTTCGGCCGCGTCACCACCGCCGACGTCGTCAACGCCGTCACCGCGGCCGGCGGCCCGGAGCTCGACCGCCGCCGGGTGGAGCTGCCCAGCAGCATCAAGACCACGGGCCAGCACACGGTCACCGTGCGGGTGCACCCCGAGGTGACCGCCTCGCTGCCGATCGAGGTCGTCGCGGGCTGAGCGAGGACCCCGTCCTCCTCACCCCTCGCATGCTCGGGGTGAGCCTCGGGACGGGGCCGCCCTGCCCCACCGCTCGCGAGCTCGCGGCGGGACCCGCAGGAGGCCACCCGCCCGTCGAGGGGCGTCGGACACCCGTCCGGCGCCCCTCGCGGCGTCTCCGGTCCGGTGGACCGGTCCCGGCGGTTCGCGGCGCCGTCGTCGTCCTGCGGCCCTCTCCGGACCCGTGGTGCCGCCACACGTCGACACCGGGCGCCCGGCCGGGTCGGTCGGTCGTCGGGATGCGCCGAGGCGTCGTCACGCAGGCCCGGTGACGACGCCCAGCCGTCTCCCGGCGCCGCGTCCCGCGCCGGAGGTCGGCCTGTGGACGTGTGACCGCCGGGGCCGGTGGGTCACGGTTCGTGACACGCCGGGCCCCGATCCCGCGAGTTCTCCCACTTTTCTCCCGTCCACACCCGGTGGGTGGCCTCCGCGCAGGTCAGGAGGGGGACGGGGACGACGCGGCGGCTCCGTCCCCCGCCGTCTCCACATGTCGACACGCGTGTGTCCACCGACTTGTCCACAAGTTGTGCAGAACGCGCCCCACAGCGGTGTTGGACGGGCCCGGCTGCGCTTCCTAACGTCCTCCCCGGCGGTCACGGGTGCGGTTTCTGTCGGCACCCCGACCTAGCCTCGCGGTCGAACACGCGTTCGAGCGTGCGTGCCAGCAGTCCTGGTGCTTCCCCCACCAGACCCCGGTCACCGACCGGGGTCTGTCTGCGGGTGCGCCGGTGGAGAGAAGGAGGGGCTTCCCGTGGCGGTGGCCGACGATTTCAGCCGACCGTCCGCGACGGCGCCGGAGTACGACCGGCAGCCGCCGCAGGACGTGGCGGCGGAGCAGTCGGTGCTCGGCGGCATGCTGCTGAGCAAGGACGCGATCGCCGACGTCGTGGAGGTGCTGCACGGCGCCGACTTCTACCGGCCGGCGCACCAGGTGATCTTCGACTGCATCCTCGACCTCTACGGGCGCGGTGAGCCGGCCGACGCGATCACCGTCGCCGCCGAGCTCAACCGCACCGACCAGCTGTCGAAGATGGGCGGCGCGGTCTACCTGCACACCCTGATCGCCTCCACGCCGACGGCGGCCAACGCGGGCTACTACGCCGCCATCGTCGCCGAGCAGGCGGTGCTGCGGCGGCTGGTCGAGGCCGGCACCCGGGTGGTGCAGCTCGGCTACGGCGCGGCCGGCGGGCGCGGCGACGTCGACGACATCGTCGACCGCGCGCAGCAGGAGATCTACGACGTCACCGAGAAGCGCATGAGCGAGGACTACTCGCGCCTCGAGGACGTCCTGCAGCCGACGATGGACGAGCTCGACGCCATCGCCTCCCGCGGCGGCACCGCCCGCGGCGTCCCCACGGGGATCCGCGACCTGGACGAGCTCACCAACGGCCTGCAGGCCGGCCAGATGGTGGTCATCGCCGCCCGACCCGGTGTCGGCAAGGCCCTGGCGCTCGACACCCCGATCGCCACGCCCGGCGGCTGGACGACCATGGGCGAGGTCCGGGTCGGCGACCGGGTGCTGGGCGCCGACGGCCGGCCGACGACCGTCGTCGCCGCCACGGACGTCATGACCGACCGCCCCTGCTACGAGGTGCACTTCTCCGACGGCTCGGTCATCGTGGCCGACGCCCAGCACCAGTGGCTGACCACCGACCGCGCCGCCCGCCGGCTCGGCGAGCGCGGTGAGGCCCGCGTCCGGACGACGGAGGAGCTGGCCCGGACGGTGCGCTGCGCGACGGCCGACCGGCGGCTCGACCACGCCGTGGTCAACGCCGCGCCGCTCGACCTGCCCGAGGCCGACCTGCCCGTACCGCCCTACGCGCTCGGCATCTGGCTGGGTGACGGCACCTCGGCGGCTGCCGAGTACACGAGCAACGACCCGGAGATCGCCAGCTACATCGAGGGCGAGGGCCTGGTGGTCGTCCCCACGGGGGTCGACCGGCGGCACTCCCTGCGGCTGCCCGCCCGCCCGGGCCTCGAGGCACGGCCGTGCCCGATGTGCGGCGAGCTCGTCACGCCGAGGACCGCACAGGTGCAGACGTGCGGCAAGACCTGTGGTGGCCGGCTGCGGGCCAGCGGCGGCGTGGGCCTGCAGGCGACCTGTGGGGACTGCGGGGGCCCGTCGAGCGGGATGGCCCGGTGTCAGACCTGCCGGGACGACCACGGCACCGTCGAGGGCCTCCTCCGGGGTCTCGGCGTCATCGACGACAAGCACATCCCCACTGCGTACCTGCGCGCCTCCGTGGCCCAGCGCCGGGCGCTGCTGGCCGGCCTGCTCGACACCGACGGCACGGTGACCGTCAGCGGGGCGGTCCAGTTCGCCGTCACCAGCCGCCGGCTGGCCGAGGACGCCCGTGAGCTGATCGCCGGCCTCGGCCACCGCGTGCGGATGAGCGCCAAGCGTGTCCGCGGCCGGAGCGAGGCACCGTCGACCTGCTACACGCTGACCTTCAGCACCGACGACGAGGTCTTCCGACTCGAGCGCAAGAAGCTCGAGCACAAGGAGCGCGGTGCGCGCACGTCCACCGCCCGTGGCGTCCGTTTCGTCACGGACGTGCGCCCGGTCGCGAGCGTGCCGGTCCGGTGCATCCAGGTCGACGCCGCGGACTCGTTGTTCCTCGCCGGGCGCACCTTCATCCCGACGCACAACTCGACGCTCGGGCTGGACATCGCGCGGTCCGCCACGGTGAAGCACCACATGCCGGCCGTCATCTTCTCGCTCGAGATGAGCAAGCACGAGATCACCATGCGTCTGCTGTCGGCCGAGGCGAAGGTGCCGCTGCACCACATGCGCGCCGGCACGCTGTCGGACGAGGACTGGTCGAAACTCGCCCGCCGGATGGGCGAGGTCGCCGACGCGCCGCTCTACATCGACGACTCGCCGAACATGACGATGATGGAGATCCGGGCCAAGGCCCGGCGGCTCAAGCAGCGCAACGACCTCAAGCTCGTGGTCATCGACTACCTGCAGCTGATGACCTCGGGCAAGCGCGTCGAGAGCCGCCAGCAGGAGGTCTCGGAGTTCTCCCGTGCGCTCAAGCTCCTGGCCAAGGAACTGGAAGTGCCGGTCATCGCGATGTCGCAGCTGAACCGTGGGTCGGAACAACGGCAGGACAAGAAGCCGATGCTCTCCGACCTCCGCGAATCGGGCTCGATCGAGCAGGACGCCGACATGGTCATGATGATCCACCGCGAGGACATGTACGAGAAGGAGAGCCCGCGGGCCGGCGAGGCCGACATCATGCTGGTGAAGCACCGGAACGGTCCGACCGCGAACGTCACCGTGGCCTTCCAGGGGCACTACAGCCGCTTCGTCGACATGGCCAACTGACCCGTCCGGCCCGCACCGGCCGCGCACGAGCGGGGGGCACGGGACCGTTCGGTCCCGGGCCCCTCGTCGTCCGGTGGCGGTCAGCCGCGCCGCTCACCGAGCGTCCGTGCCGGTGCCCGCAGCGTCGGCTGGCGGTCCGCCCTGCAACGACTCCGGGTTGTGGCATGGGTCACCGTGGGTTACCAAGGTGCGTCCCCCACAGCTTGGAGATCCCCGTGCAGCAACGACGCTGGCACCGGGCGACCCCATCGGTCGTCGGTGCGCTGGCCCTCACAGCCGCCCTCTCGGTCACCGCGACCCCCGCGCTGGCCGACCCGCAGAAGCCCACGCCCGTCTCGGTGTTCCCGTCCGACTCCCTCACCGTCGCCGATCCCGGCCAGATCACCGGCCGACGGGTCGACCTGCCGACCGACGACTGCGGCGCGCCCATCTCCTGCGGCCTCGTCCAGCAGCTCAACCAGCTCGACGGCTTCGACCTCGATCCGCGCATCGCGGTCCGGTTCACGCGGCCGGTCGACCCGGCGCAGGCCGCCGCCGGCATCACCGTCCAGGGGCCCGACGGGCGGCGCATCGGTGTCGACCGCGTCGTCTGGGACCCGTCGACGAAGACCCTGTACGCGCACCCGGCCGAGCAGCTAGCGCCGGCCACGACGTACCGGCTGCGGGTGGGGGACGGCCCCGGCAACCGGTCGGTCGAGGACACCTTCACCACCCTGAGCGCCACCGACGGGCTGCTGGACCTGCGCCGCCAGATCGACGACGGCTCGGCCTTCGCCGCCGCCGGGGTCACCCCCGGCCTGCGCGTCGACGGCGTCTTCCCCGCCACCGGCACGACCGTCTCGTTGGTGCAGGACAGCTCCACCACCGGCGCCGACACGACCGCGGTCGTGCCCGTCCCCCAGGCCGCGACGGACGGCACGCTCGTGTTCGGCTCCTACGAGGCGCCGTCCTGGCTCCGGCCGGACGTCACCATCGCGCAGACGCCGACGGAGGACGCCGGTCCGGCGCCCCTCGGAGAGGCGCGGCTGCCCTTCGTCGCCGTCCTCCCCGCCGGCCCCACCCCGCCCGGCGGCTGGCCGACGGCCGTCTTCGGTCACGGGTTCACCCGCTCCACGGCCGACGTGTTCATCGCCGCCGCCGTCAACTCGCGCAGCGGGATCGCGACCATCGCCACCAACGTCGTCGGTCACGGCTACGGCCCGGCGAGCACCTGGCAGGTCAGCTCCGGCGGCACGACGACGTCCCTCCCCGCCTACGGGCGCGGCGTCGACCAGAACACCGACGGGGCCATCGGCAGCACCGAGGGCTCCTCGGCCACCGGCGCCGCCGCCGCCCAGTCCTCCCGGGACGCCCTGCGGCAGACGAGCGCGGACGTCATGACGCTCGTCCGGTCGCTGGGCGGGACCGACGTGGACGGCAACGGCACGCCTGACCTCTCCGGCCGGGAGGTGACCTACTTCGGGCAGAGCTTCGGCGGCATCTACGGCACGATGGTCACCGGGGCCGACCCGGCGATCGCCCGCTCGGTGCTCAACGTCCCCGGTGGCCCCATCACCGAGATCGCGCGCCTGTCGCCGGCGTTCCGCAACCTGACCACCGAGTCGCTGCGGGCGGCCGGACTGCTCAACAGCGACGACCCGACGCGGAACCACTTCCAGGAGCAGATGCCGCTGCGCGGTGAGGGCCCGGTGACGGTGACCGTGCCGGGTGCGGTGGCCATCCAGGAGTACCTGGCGCGGTCGACGTGGCTGTCCCGTCCCGGCAGCCCGGAGACCTTCTCCCCGCTGATCGCGCCGGAGCGGGCGGTCTTCCAGATCGCCTACGGGGACCAGACGGTGCCCAACCCGACGTCGTACACGGTCATCGACGCCGGGGACCTGTGGTCGCGGACCAGCCTCTACCGCAACGACCGCACGCCGCAGGCGGCGATCAACCCGCACGGCTTCCTGCTGAACCTGGCGGAGTTCCCGGTGGCGGGCATCCAGGGTCAGACGCAGGTGGCGGCCTTCCTGGGCCGGGGCGAGGTCGTCGACCCCGACCAGGGCGGGGACGTGTGGGAGGTGCCGATCAGCGACCCGGCGCTGCTGCTGCCGCTGAACTTCCCGCAGCCGGCACTGCGGCCCTGACCGGCCGCTGACACACGAGGGGCCCGGGACGACGGTCGTCGTCCCGGGCCCC
Source organism: Geodermatophilus maliterrae (assembly GCF_041018925.1). Lineage (NCBI taxonomy): Bacteria > Bacillati > Actinomycetota > Actinomycetes > Geodermatophilales > Geodermatophilaceae > Geodermatophilus > Geodermatophilus maliterrae. The sequence continues at coordinate 16,128 of NZ_JBFNXQ010000069.1, read as the reverse complement.
TCCTGTGTGACAGGCCTTCGCTCAGGCGGCCGCGGCCGCGCGGGTCAGCCGGACGCCGGCGGTCAGCTTGCGCTGCAGACCGCGGCGGACCTTGGGGGTGCCGGTGGTCATCTTGTAGAGCACCGCCAGCTGCTGCGGCAGGTTGCGGCGGTTGGTGAGCTCCAGCCAGCCGTTGGGCAGCGACAACCGGATGATCTTGTGCCAGGCCGAGCCGACCTGCTGCGGCAGCGGCGCCGTGTGGTAGTTCAGCCCGTAGCGGTCGAACAGGTCGCGGATCTTCGGCGCGATCTCGGCGTACCGGTTGCTCGGCAGGTCCGGGAACAGGTGGTGCTCGATCTGGTGCGACAGGTTCCCGGTCAGGATGTGCATGGCCTTCGAGCCGGAGATGTTGGCCGAGCCGAGCATCTGGCGCAGGTACCACTCACCGCGGGTCTCGCCCTCGATCGACTTCTTCTCGAAGGTCTCGACGCCCTCGGGGAAGTGCCCGCACAGGATGACCGAGTTCGACCACAGGTTGCGCACGATGTTGGCGGTGAAGTTGGCCGCCAGCGTCGCGAGGAAGTTCGGGCCCGACAGCAGCGGGTGGATGACGTAGTCCTTGCGGACCTGCCGGCCGATCTTGCGCAGCACGGCCTTGGCACGCTCCCGGAACTCCGGGTCGCCGGTCTGCTTCTTGACGATGACCGCACCCAGCTCGAGGTCGTACGCGGCGATCCCGTACTCGAAGAAGCAGGCGTTGATGAAGCTCCACAGCGGCTGACCGAGGTGGAAGGGCTGCCACGGCTGGTCCTCGTCGACGCGCATGATGCCGTAGCCGAGGTCGTTGTCCTTGCCGATCACGTTCGTGTACGTGTGGTGCATCTCGTTGTGCGAGTGCTTCCACTGGTCGGCCGGGCTGGCCATGTCCCACTCCCACGTCGTGGAGTGGATCTTCGGGTCGCGCATCCAGTCCCACTGCCCGTGCAGGATGTTGTGCCCGATCTCCATGTTCTCGAGGATCTTGGCGATCGAGAGGCCGACCGTCCCGGCGATCCAGGCCGGCGGGAAGCCGGAGGCGAGCAGGACGGCGCGGCTGCCGATCTCGATCTTGCGGTGCACGTCGATGACCTTGCGGATGTAGCGCGCGTCGGACTCGCCGCGGCTGTCCACCACGGTCTGGCGGATCTCGTCGAGCTCCTTGCCGATGAGCTCGATGTCCTCGGGGGTGAGGTGCTCGATCGGGTTGTCGGCCTTCTTCTGCAGAACGGTCATGCGGTGCGGCTCCCTCGGTCTGGGGTGGTCAGTGGTCGATGTCGCAGGCGCCGGCGGCGGCGCTGATGCAGGTCTGGACGAGCACACCGTCACCGGGGACGGCGGTGGTCACCTCGCCGGTGCGCAGGTCGCGGACGGCGCCCTCGCGCAGGGGGAGGACGCAGCCGAAGCAGATGCCCATGCGGCACCCGCTGGGCATGAGGACGCCGGCCTCCTCGGCGGCGTCGAGGATCGGGGTGGCGCCGTCCGCCTCGAGCGACGTGCCCTTCTTCGTGAACGTCACCGTGCCGCCCTCACCGGTCACCAGGACCGTGGGGCGGAACCGCTCGGTGTAGAGCCGGTCGGCGATGCCGGCGGCCGCCCAGTGCTCCTCGAGCGCCTCGAGCATGCCGACGGGCCCGCAGGCCCAGGTGGCCCGCTCGGCGAGGTCGGGGACGAGCTCGGCGAGCGCGGCGGCGTCGAGCAGGCCGGCGGTGTCGGTGTGCTGCTCGACCAGCCGGATGCGGCCCTCGGCGGCGAGCTGCCGCAGCTCGGCGCCGAAGACGACGTCGTCGGCCGTCGGCGCGGAGTGCACCAGGACGACGTCGGTCAGCTCCGGGTGGTTGCGCAGCATGCCCATGACCGGCGTGATGCCGGAGCCGGCGGTGACGAACAGGGCCTTGCCGGGCCGCTGCTCGGGCAGGCAGAACTCCCCGGTGGCCTGGTCGAGCTGCACGATCGTGCCCGGCTGCGCGCGGCGGACCAGGTGGTTGCTCACCTTGCCGTCGGGGATGGCCTTGACGGTGACGGTGAAGCAGCCGTCGGTGCGGCCCAGGTCCGAGGTGATCGAGTAGGCGCGCCACATGCGGACGCCGTCGACGTCGATGCCGATGCGCACGTACTGGCCGGGCCGGTGCGGCTGCCAGTCGGCGCCGGGGCGGATGACGATCGTGGCGGCGTCGCGCGTCTCGGGGACCACGGCCTCGATGCGGCCGCGCAGGTCGGCTCCGGCGCGCAGCGGGTTGACCAGGTCGAAATAGTCGGCCGGCAGCAACGGCGTCGTCGCCAGCTCGGCCAGGCGCAGCGCGCGATCGCGCAGCGACCTCAGGGCCGGCAGCGACCTCGGGGCCCGGCGGGCCGAGGACGGTCGCGGAACGGTCGCGGTCATACCTCGATGGTTCCCTGCCTGGCGGGTAGTCACCTGTGCCCTGGACGTGAACGTCGCGCCGGATACTGTGCGCCGGGGACAATTCGGGTCACGGGGAGGGCACATGGCGCCGGAGGACGGCACCTTCGCGGCGGAGGTGGCGGCGGCGATGCGCGCCGAGCTGCCCTCGGTCGCCGCGCGGACCGTGGCCGCCATCGTCGTCGAGGTGCCCAGCTACACCGAGGCCTTCAGCGGCCCCATGGGCCGCAAGATCGAGAACGCCGTCCAGATGGCGCTCGGTGCCTTCCTGGAGCTGGCGACGGCCACCGGCGGCGCGGACGCCAGCCGGCCGATCGCCCCCGCCATCGAGGGCGCCTACGCGCTCGGGCGGGGTGAGGCGCGCACCGGCCGGTCGATGGACGCCCTGCTGGCCGCCTACCGGGTGGGCGCGCGGGTGGCCTGGCGGCACATGAGCGAGACGGCGGTGGCGGCCGGCATGCCCGCCGGGTCGCTGGCCCACTTCGCCGAGCTGGTGTTCGCCTACATCGACCAGCTCTCGGCGGCCAGCGCCTCCGGGCACGCCGACCACCTGGCCACCAGCGGCCGGGTGCGGCGCCGGCACCTGGAGCGGCTGGCCGAGCTGCTGCTCGCCGGCGCGCCCCCCTACGAGCTGCACCCCGTCGCCGAGCGGGCGGACTGGACGCCGCCGCGGACCCTCACCGCGGTGCTGCTGCCCGAGGAGCGGGCCCGCGACGCGCTGGCGGTGCTCGACGCGCGCACGCTGCAGGCCGGCGAGGACCTGCCCGGTGCCGAGCCGTCGGCCGAGCGCGCCGTCCTGCTGGTGCCCGACGCCGAGGGGTTCGCGCGGGCGGCGCTGCTGCGGTCGCTGGCGCGCCGGGAGGCCGTCGTCGGGCCGGCGCGGCCGTGGCAGGACGCGCGGTCGTCGTACTCGCGGGCGCTGCGGGCGCTGCAGCTGGGCCTCGAGCCCGACGGTGACGTCCCGGTGGACACCGAGCTGCGGCTGGCCGACCTCGTGCTGCGCGCCGACGGTGAGGCACTGGCCGACCTGCGCGCCCAGGTCCTCGCGCCGCTGGACGACCTGGGCCCCGGGCCGCGGGAGAAGCTGCTGGAGACGCTGCGCTCCTGGCTGCTGCACCACGGCCGCCGCGAGCAAGTGGCCACCGAGCTGTTCGTGCACCCGCAGACGGTCCGCTACCGGATGGGCCAGCTGCGCGACCTGTTCGGCGCCCGCCTCGACGACCCGCAGACCGTCCTCGAGCTGACGCTGGCCCTCGGCGTCCGCTGAAGGACGCCCTCCGACACGGGCGCCACCTCGCCAGCCCGCAGCCGACTCGCACGGGGCTCACAGCGAGCTCCCAGTCGGGCGCCCGAGCCTCGTCCTCAGCGGCACCGGTCCGGAGCCGCGGAGCCGAGGAGGTCCCTCATGCACCCCAGCACCGAGCGCCGCGTCACCGGGCGCCGTGTTCCCCAGCGCCGTGTCACCGAGCGCTCCCCGACCGAGCGCATGGGCCGGCACGCCTGGGTCCGCACCGCGCGCCGGCCGCTCCCGGAGCTCGGTGCCGACGTCGCCGTCCAGGTGGCCGCCGCCGCCGTGGCCGTGCTCCCCGGCGCGGCCATCGAGTGGCTCGGGGTCGACGGCTCGGGCCTGTACGAGGCGCACCTGCTGTCGGCCGAGGGCCAGCCGGTCGTGGTCCACCTCGACGCCGACCTGACCGTCGTCGGCTGGCTGGCCGAGGTCGGCTGAGCCTCAGACGGGACGCAGGACGGCGACGAGGAAGTCCGACGCCGCGGTGAACGGGTGCAGGTGCCAGCTCGACAGGAGCAGGTCCGGCTCGAGCCCGGCGGCGCGGGCATCGGCGAGGAAGTCGTCGAAGGCGTAGTCGCGGCCTGCTCCGAAGCCGACGACGGCCCGCCCGTCGGCGGCCAGGTGGGCGCGGAACCGGCGCAGCACCTCCCCGCGCGTGCTCGGCGCGAGGAACGTGACGACGTTGCCAGCGCAGACGATCACGTCGAACCGGTCGGGCAGGTCGAGCTCGGCCAGGTCGCCGACCAGCCAGCGCGGCCCCGGGTGGTCCTCCTCGGCCGCCGCGACCAGCACCGGGTCGACGTCCACGCCGACGACGTCGTGCCCCACCGAGGCGAGGTGCCCGCCCACCCGGCCCGGGCCGCACCCGGCGTCGAGCACCCGGGACCGGCGCGGCAGCATCGCGTCGACCAGCCGGGCCTCGCCGACGATGTCCGTGCCACCCGCGGCCAGCGTCCGGAACCGCTGCACGTAGGCCGCCGAGTGGCCGGGGTCGGCCTGCGTCATCCGCACCCACGCGCTCGGTTCCGTCATGGCCCCATCGTCGCCGTCCGCCACTCCGGCGGGTCGCCCGGGTGCAGCGCGGGGTCGTCGGCGGCCAGCGTGCGCACCGGGCCGGGCGCGGTCAGCGGCCCCTCGAAGCGGACGGTGACCCGGCCCAGGCCGCGGCCCCAGACCCAGCCGGGCCCCAGCTCGTCGTGGACGACGTCCTGCCCGGGCCACCAGCGGCGCTCGGCCGGCGGCAGCTGCTCGGCCGGCTCCTCGGCGACGGCGGCCGTCTCGGCCTGCGCCGCCTCCTCGGGTGCGGCGTCCTCGACGTCGAGCGCGAACAGGTCGCCCTGGGCGTACTGCGACAGCCCCGAGACGCCGACGCCGAGCAGCCGCAGCCCGCCGCCGGTGCCGGCCTCGACCAGCAGCCGCCGCGCGATCGAGGCCACCTGCCGGGCGTCGTCGGTGGGCTGGGGCAGCGTCTGCGAGCGGGTGATGGTGGTGAAGTCGTAGCGGCGCAGCTTGAGCGTCACCGTCCGCCCCGACAGCGCCGAGGCGCGCAGTCGGCCGCCCACCCGCGTGGCCATCGCGTCGATCAGCCGGTTGAGCTGGGACAGGTCGGTGAGGTCGCGCTCGAAGGTCTCCTCCTGCGAGACCGACTTGGCCCCCCGCTCGGCGACCACGGGACGGTCGTCCTCGGCGCGGGCCAGCTGGTACAGCCCCGTGCCGTGCGCCCGGCCGGCCAGCCCCACCAGGTCCGGCAGCGACTTGCGGGCCAGGTCGGCCACCGTCTTGACCCCCACCTGGTGCAGCCGCTCGGCCGTCGCCGGACCGACGCCGCTGAGCCGGGTGACCGGCAGCGGGTGCAGGACGTCGAGCTCCGACCCCGGCGGGACGACGACGAGGCCGTCGGGCTTGTCCAGGTCGGAGGCGATCTTGGCCATCAGCTTGGAGCTGCCGATCCCCACCGAGCCGGTGACCCCGCCGGTGGCCGCGGCGATCCGCTCCTTGAGCCCGCGCGCCAGCGCGGTCACGCCGTCCACCGACAGGTCGTGCCCGGCCCCCGCGGCCAGGTCGAGGTAGGCCTCGTCGATCGACACCGGCTCGACCAGCGGCGACAGCTCGCGCAGCAGCGCCATGACCACGTCCGACGTCCGCCGGTAGGCGCCGAACCGGCCGCCGAGGAACGCCGTCCCCGAGGGGCAGCGGCGGCGGGCCTCCGCCGTCGGCATCGCCGAGCGCGCCCCGTAGGCGCGCGCCTCGTAGGAGGCCGTGGCGACGACGCCGCGCCCGCCCACCCCGCCGACGACGACCGGCCGGCCGCGCAGCGAGGGCTTGTCGCGCTGCTCGACCGCGGCGAAGAACGCGTCCAGGTCCAGGTGCAGGACGCTCGCCTCCCGCCGCACCCCTCGATCATCCCCGGCCCGCCGCGCTCGTTGCCGGTCCGCCCCGCGCGGGGGAGGCTCGGCGGGTGACGCGGGGGGACGGCGATCAGCGGGCTGCCTTCGACACCGCGTACGCCGCCGCCCTGGCCCGCTGGCCGGTGCCGGTGCAGTCCCGCGACGTCGGGTCGCGGTGGGGCCGCACCCACGTGCTGGTGTGCGGCTCGGCGGAGGCGCCGCCGCTGGTGCTGCTGCCCGGCGGCGGGGCGACGGCGCTGGCCTGGGCGGGCGCCGTGCGGCTGCTGGCGGCGGTCCGCCGGGTGTACGCCCTCGACCCGATCGGCGACGCCGGCCGCAGCACCGCGACGACGCCCCTGGCCGCCGCGGACGACGTCACGGGCTGGCTCGAGGAGACCCTCGACGGGCTGGGGCTCGACGCGGTCGACCTGGCCGGGCACAGCTACGGCGGGTGGCAGGCGCTGACCTTCGCGCTCGACCGTCCCGGCCGGGTCCGCCGGCTGGCGCTGGTCGACCCGACCACCTCGTTCACCGGCTTCTCCCCCGGCTACCTGCTGCACGCGGTGCCGGTCCTGGCCCGGCCCACGGCCGCCCGGATGCGGGCTCTGGTGCGCTGGGAGACCGCCGGCCGGCCGGTCGACGACGCCTGGCTCGCGGTGGCCGCCGCCGGGGCGGAGCTGCCCGTGGCGCCGCCGGTGCGCACCCGCCGTCCCGACCCGGCCCGGCTGGCTGCTCTCGCCGTCCCGACGCTGGTCGTCGCCGCCGGGGCCGGCCGGGCGCAGGACCCGCGCCAGGTGGCCCGCCGCGTCGCGGAGGTGATGCCCCGGGCGACGGTCGCCACGGTCGGGGGCGTCACGCACCACTCGCTCCCGGCCGGCGCCGAGCGGGTGGTCACCGAGTTCCTGCGCTGAGGGCGGGCACCGACCACCACCCTCCGCAGGGCACCGTCCGGGTGAACCGGCACCGCTCCGTCCGGAACCGGTTGATCACCGCGGTCGCGGCTGTGAGTCTGCAGCTCCGACGAGGACCGGAGGGAGGACCGTGAGCGCTGTCGCCACCACGTTCCTCGTCGTGGGCGGGATCGGCGTCGCCCTGCTGGTGCTCCCCCTAGTCGTCGGCGAGATCGCGCACCTGGGCGCCGCGGACGCCGACGGCCCGGTCTCGCTGGAGGTGGTCGCCGCGCTGCTCGGCGGCGTCGGCTTCGGCGGGGCGGCGGCCACGGCGCTGGTGCCCGCGACCCTCTCGACGTCGTCCACCGTGCTCGTCGCCCTGCTCGTGGGCATCGCCGTCGCCGTTCCGCTGGCGTGGGGGGCGCTCCGCCTCTCACGCGCGCTGCGCGACATGCCGACCACCGAGACCCTCACCCGCCACCACCTGGCCGGCGCGCAGGGCGTCGTCGTGTCCGCGGTGCCGGCCGGTGGGTTCGGCGAACAGTCCGGAGGACGGGGACGTGGTCGCGACCCGGGGGGGGGGGCGCAGCGCGGTCAGCCGGGCGGTGGCGGTGGCGACGTCGAGCCCGGCAGGAGCTGGGAGAACGGACGTCGGCGGCGCAGCACGCTCATGCGTCGGCGAGCGCGGCGGGTGGCAGCCAGTCGGCGTCGAGGAGTTCGGCGATCTCCTGCAGCGAGGAGGTGTCCGCGCCCGCCGTCGACCCGCTCACCGCCAGCCGCTCGACCATGACCCGCGCCACCTGCTCCTCCACCGTGTCCGCGGCGAAGGCCACCCGCCACGGCGAGACCTGCCCGTCGCGGTGCGTGCGGCCGGTGACCTGGCGGGCCTGGATGCCGGAGAAGCGCGGCTGGTGGAACAGCCCGACCCGCGGCGTCGTCGAGGCGGTTCCCCCGCCGGGCAGCAGCTCGCCGGCGTGCAGGCTGATCGACGCGGTCACCGTGAACACGCAGACCGGCGCGGCACCGGTCTGGAAGCGCAGCCGCTCGGCCTCGACGTCGAAGCGGTCGCGGCCGTAGATGCCGGCGACGGCGATGCCGGAGTCGAGCAGCGCCTCGCGGATCGGGTCGGCCGCCGTCTCCACGAACTCCACCGACACCGCGACCTGCCGCTCCGCCTCGACCTGCGCCTTCACCCAGTCGACGGTGGCCTGCGCGCGGATCAGCCCGGCCTTCTGGCGGAAGCGCAGCAGCGCCGCCCGGCCGCGCGCGCTCTGCCGCGCCTTCCGGGCCAGCTGCATCTCGGCCCGGAACTCCTGCCAGCCCGACTCGTAGGCGTCCTGCTCGGCCGGCGTCAGCGCGACCGCCGTCCCGGTGACCGACACCGGGCCCCACGGCGCCGGGCGGTGCAGCGTCGCGGGCGGGTCACCGTCGGCCAGCCAGCCCTGCAGGCGGGCGAGGTCGGCGCGGCGCTCGTCGGCGTCCTCGGTCCACGCCCAGCCGTAGCGGCCGCGTTCCACGTGGAACGAGTGCTGGGCGAGCTTCGCCGGCAGATCGGCCCAGGCGCGCAGCGGCTCGCCGTGCCGCTGGGCGAACTGCGGTGCGAGGTAGGGCAGCTCCAGCGGGGTGTGCGCGGGGGTGGCGGTGGCGGCGATGACGAAGGGCACGTCCTCCGCCCGTGCCCCGCCGGAGACGGCCCTCCAGTGCTTCCACCGCTGGGTCGTCGTGTGCCGGACCATGTGCGCCTCGTCGGCGACGACGACGTCGAACCGCAGCGTCGAGACCTTGGCCAGCCGGTCCCACGTGGTGACGCACCAGCGCAGGCCGCCGTCGCCGAAGCCGGCGATCGAGCGGGTCCAGTGCGGGACGGTGATGGCCGCCGGCCGGTCGGCGACGACGAGCACCCGGTCGCCGCCGCGCAGCTCGCAGATCTCGCGGGCGGCCAGGACGGCGGTGCCGGTCTTGCCGACGCCGGGGTCGTCGCCGAGCAGGAAGACCCGGTGCCCGGCCGCGGCGGAGGCGACCACCGCCTCGGCGCCGGTGCACTGCTCCTCGCGGGGCACCATCGGCCGGCCCTCCGGCACCGGCCGCGGCGTCGCGTTGAGCTCGTCCTCCAGGAAGCGCTCGAAGGTGTACGGCGGCGGGTCGTACGGGGCCAGCTCCGGCGGGAGGTCCCGGCCGACCCACACGTGCGCCTGCAGGCCGGCGTGCCAGACGGCGCCGGGCGCCGGCGCCCGGAACGGGACGGCGAGCACCCACACCCGCTCCCCCGGCCCGGCGGCGGGCAGGTCGGGTGCGGGCTGGCGGGCCGGCGAGCGGCGGCGGGTCGTCGTCCGTCGTTTCGTGGTGGTGCGGGCGGCGCGGCGCCGTCCGGGCATGGTGGGACCTCCCCCGTCGTCCCGGGCACGGTAGGTGGCCCGGCGCCGGGGATCTGGTGGAATCGCCGGATGAGGCCGCATCCTGACGAGCGGCTGGCCGCGCGCACCGTGGGCGAGGCCGGCCCCCGCGTGGTGTTCGTGCACGGCCTGTTCGGCCAGGGCAAGAACTGGACGACGGCGGCCAAGGGGCTGGCCGACGGGCACCGCGTCACGCTGCTCGACCTGCCCAACCACGGGCACTCGCCGTGGACCGAGCGGGTCGACTACCTCGACATGGCGCAGATGGTCGCCGACGAGCTGGAGTCCTTCGGTGAGCCGGTGACGCTCGTCGGGCACTCGATGGGCGGCAAGGTGGCGATGCAGCTGGCGCTGCGCCGGCCGGAGCTGCTGCGTGCGCTGGTCGTCGTCGACATCGCCCCGGTGGAGTACCCGCTCACCGGCGGCCGCACGGACGACGACGACGAGGAGGCCTCGCCGTTCGGGCCGTACATCGCGGCGATGCGGGCGGTGGACCTCGGGGCGCTGGAGACGCGGGAGGACGCCGACCGGGCGCTGCGCGAGGCGGTGCCCAGCCGGATGGTGCGGTCGTTCCTGCTGCAGAGCCTGGTGCGCGAGGGGCTGGGGTCGGGCGGCGGCTGGCGCTGGCGGCTCAACCTGGAGACGCTCGAGCGCGACCTCGGCGAGCTGCGCGGCTTCCCCGACCCGCCACCGGGTGCCACCTTCGACGGGCCGGTGCTCTGGGTCGCCGGCGCGAACAGCCACTACGTGCTGCCCGAGGACCGCGAGCGCATGGACGCGCTGTTCCCCTCGACCCGGCTGGTCAGGGTCAAGAACGCCGGCCACTGGGTGCACTCGGAGCAACCGGAGGTCTTCCTCGAGACGCTGCGCCGCTTCCTGCACACCGTCGAGGGAGGGCAGTAGACCCGCCTGTCCGCCGTGCGCATGTGCGCCACATGCAGGTCCATGTGCTGCGCATGTACGGTGGGGCGCGTGGCCAAGATGCTGCAGGTCCGCAACGTGCCAGACGACCTCCACGCGACCCTGCGGGCGCGGGCCGCGGCGAGCGGGCTGAGCCTCTCGGAGTACGTGCTCCGCGAACTGCAGACGGTCGTCGCGCGACCCAGCAAGGCCGAGGTCCTCGCCCGCGCGGCGCGACGCGGAGGGCGGATGTCGTTCGACGACGCCGTCGCTGCGATCTCGGCAGAGCGACCGGATGAGAGGTGATCGTCGTCGTCGACGCGTCGGTCCTGGTGCCCGCCCTGGTCGACGACGGCGGGTCCGGGGCGCTCGCCCGTGAGCGGCTCCTCGCCGCGGACGTGCACATCCCGGCGCTGGCGGACGTGGAGGTCCTCTCTGCCGTCCGGCGCGCGGTCCTGGCCGGCAGGCTCCCTGCCCAGCGCGGCGCCGAGGCCCTGCAGGACTGGAGCGAGTTGACGGTGGAGCGGTACCCGCACCTCCCGCTCCTCGGCCGGGCCTGGCAGCTGCGGGACTCCGTCAGCGCCTACGACGCCCAGTACGTCGCGCTCGCCGAGCTCCTCGACGTCCCACTGGTCACCGCCGACGGACGGCTGGCACGCGCACCGGAACTGCGCTGCCCCGTCGACCTCCTGTCCTGACGGCGGGCGGCACCTCCCCGGCCAGTCCCGGTCAGGAGAACAGCCCGCGGATGTCGTCGGCGGTCAGCGGTCCGGTCAGCGTGCCGTCGTCGTCCATGACCCGGGCGAACAGGTCGCGCGGAGGTCACCGTGACGCTGCACCAGCTGGACGAGGACTTCTTCCAGTCCCTGTGAGACGTGGACGGCGGCGGACCGCCGCCGACATCAGGGGCCAGCGCGGCTGAGGACCTCCGTGCCATCGGACCGCCAGGTGTGCCAGATGCTCGTCCCGGGATCCCGGCTGACGGAGAAGCCGCCTTCGTGACAGGCGGTGTGGTGCCGCTCGCAGAGCAGTGCGCCGTTGTCACAGGACGTCGGCCCGCCGTGCGCCCAGTGCACGACGTGGTGGACGTCGCACCACTCGGGTGATGCGTCACAACCGGCGAAGACGCAGTGGCCGTCGCGGATCTCGACGGCCCGGCGGATGGCTGCGGTGGCGGTGCGCTGGGCCCGGCTGACGTCGAGCGGCAGCCCGTCCGGTCCGGTGACCACCCGTACGACGCCCGCGTCGCAGGCCAGGCGCCGTGCCGTCTCGGGGCAAATCGGTCCGGCCCACCCCAGCGAGCCCCCGGAGACGCCTGGTGCGCCCCGTGCGGCGCAGAGGGCCCGCCAGTCGATGGTGACCCGGACGTGCGGCCGCTCCCCGCGGACGTCGGGCAGCGAGCCGCCGTCCAGTGCGCCGCGGGCCAGGGCGACCAGCGCGTCGGCCTGGTGCTCTGCGTGGCTCCGGGTGTCGCCGGCCGGGCGGTCGCCGTTCATCAGCGCCGCCAGGGCGGTGTGCAGGTACTCGGCGCCGACCGGGTCGAACTCGCCGCGGACGTGCACGCGACCGTCGAGGCCGTCGGCCATGCTGAAGCGGCGGCGGACGTCGGCCGCTTCGCCGAGCGTGCCGTCGGGGTCGATCCCGGCCACCCAGCGCTTCACACCCTGCTTCGTCTCGTGCGGCGTCGTCTTCCGCGCGAGGTCCGCGAGGATCACGTCCGTCTCGGCCAGCTCGATCCCCGCCTCGGCGGCCTTGGTGACGCGGCCCGGCGTCATGGCGCGGGTGATCACCCTGGCGTGGGCGGCAGTGATCTCCCCGGCGGCGAAGGCTGCGGCGGTGGCCGGCAGCTGCTCGATCCGCCGGCCGGTGGACACGATCGCAGTGGCCTCCTCCGGCGCCAGCCGGCAGCTGCCGCGCAGCCAGCTCTTCATCGAGGCGGCGCCGTCGCGCCGGTACGCCTCGCGGCGGTCGGCCACCCGCACGGCCGACGTGAGTGCGGCGGCCATCCGGTTGGCGACGGTGCTCAGCTCACCGACGAGGTCGAGCACGGCGTCGTCGGTGAGCTCGGCGAGGTCGAGTGCGGCGAGTTCGTCGAGAGCCGAACGGAGCTCGGACACGCACTCGCCTCCTTGTCCCGATCGGCCTCCTGACACCCCCACACTAAGGCGCGGGTACGACAGATACCGCAGGTCAGAGCCGAGTTCTCTGGTCGTTCCCGTGTGGACTGACGCACGCCGATCCGCTCGGGTCAACCGGTCGGACGAGCCGGGTCGTCCACTCGTTCGATCAGCGGTCCGGCGAGCACCGGGGGACACGAGGAGACAGGTGACCGAGGCGCCGCCGTCGTCCTGCCCGGCACCGTGCCCTTCGAGGGCGGGGTCGGCGGAACCATCCGGCGCACGCTGCTGCGCGACCACGACGTCCACACGCTGCTCCGGCTGCCGACACCCCGTGGACCGAACGCCTCTGACATGGTCAGAGCACTGAGCGGCGTTTCTGCGGGAACGCCGTCCGGGCGACCTGGCCCCTCGGAGTGGCGTGGCTGGTCCGGCGACCCGCCGGCTCGTACCGTCCCTGCTGACCCGGCGTCGGGCGCCGGACCTCCGGCCTGCGCCCCGACCGGGGGATCGACGGCCGGGCATCGACGACGGGGGCGGACGGACACGACCCAGTGGGACGTGCAGGGCTCCGGTGCCGGTCAGCAGGGCTGCCCGCCCACGGGCACCCGGGCGCCCCGGCGGCCTACGGACCGCCGCAGGGGCCGTACGGACCGCCGCCCGGGCACCCCGGCACGGGGTACCCGCCGCCCTACGGGTACGGCTTCGTGCCGCGGCGCACCAACGGGTTCGCCGTCGCGTCGATGGTCCTGGGGATCGTCTGGGTCTACTGGATCGGCAGCGTCCTGGCGCTCGTCTTCGGCTACGTCGCGCGCAGCCGGATCCGCGAGCGCGGTGAGGCCGGCGACGGCATGGCGATCGCCGGCATGGTGCCCGGCTGGATCGGTGTGGGGTTCTTCGGCCTGGTCCTCCTCGCGGGCATCGCGGCCGGGTCCTGAGCCCGCACCCGCCGGTCCCGTGCCCGTCCGCCGACCTGCTCGGTGCACGTCCGCGGAGGTGCACGTCCGCGGCGTGCACGCTCGCGGTTCGCGGTGACGTCTGGAGCGGGGGCTGCCGCGCTGCCATCCTGGGCCGGTGACCGGTGAGTCCGTGGCGCACCGGCCCCCGCCGGCACTGGGCGGACTGGTCACCCGCGCCGTCGGCTACCGGCACGAGGGGATGCCGCCCGGCGTCCACCGGGGTCTGCCCTCCCCCGCCCTGACCCTCGTCGTCACGCTCGACGAGGCGCTGGACGTCGCCGCCCACCCTGATCCGGCCCAGGCGCCGGGCCGCTACGACGCGCTCCTCGGCGGCCTGCACACGGCGCCGGCGCTCATCCGGCACCCCGGCCGCCAGGCCGGCCTGCAGCTGGACCTGACGCCGCTCGGCGCGCGCCGGCTGCTGGGCATGCCCGCCGGCGCGCTGGCCGGCCTCGACTGCGACCTGGACGACCTCCTCGGGCGCGCCGGCGGCGAGCTGGTCGAGCGGGTGCGGGCCGCCCGCGACTGGCCGGCCCGCTTCGCCGCCGTCGACGACGTGCTGGGGCGCGCCGTCCGCCCGCGGCCCGACGCCGCCCCCGAGGTCGCCGAGGCCTGGCGGCTCACCGTGGCCGGGAGCGGGCGGCTGCGGGTGGCCGAGCTCGCCCGCCGGGTCGGCTGGTCGGAGCGGCACCTCACCGCCCGCTTCCGCGCCGAGACCGGGCTGGGCCCCAAGGAGGCGGCCCGGGTGGTCCGCTTCGACCGCGCCCGCCGGGTGCTGGCCGCCCGCGTCGCGGCCGGGGGGCGCCCCGACCTGGCCGGCCTCGCCGCCGCGGGCGGCTTCGCCGACCAGGCCCACCTGACCCGCGACTGGCGGGCGTTCAGCGGCCTGTCCCCGCTGCGCTGGCTGGCCGCGGAGATCGGATTCGTCCAAGACGGCACCGCAGCCGTCCCGGGAGGCTCGGCGGCATGACAGCTCCCGTCCCCACCGTCTGGCCCGCCTTCCGCGCCGACGACGCCCCCGCTCTCATCCGCTGGCTGGTCGACGTCCTCGGCTTCGAGGAGACCCTCGCCGTCCGCGACGGCGACCTGGTGGCCCACGCCGAGCTGGCCTGGCCGCCCGGGGGCGGGGTGATGCTCGGCTCCGTCCGCGACGACGGCGGCTGGCCGGTCCGGCCCGGCGCCACCGGCGCCTACCTGGTCACCGACGACGTCGACGGCGTGTGGGCGCGGGTGCAGGCCGCCGGCGCCGACGTCGCCCGCCCGTTGCAGCAGACCGGCCACGGCGGGGAGGAGTTCTCGGTGCGCGACCCGGAGGGCAACAGCTGGAGCGTCGGCGACTACCGCGGGGCGCCCCGGCCGTGACACCGGACGACGTCCGCGCGCTGGCCCTCGCCCTGCCGGAGGTCACCGAGGCCGACCACCACGGCCGCCCCTCGTTCCGGCTGGGGACGGCCGTCCTGGCCACCCTGTGGGACGACGGCGCCCTCAACGTCATGGTCGGGGAGTCGGAGGCGCGGGCGGCCGAGGGCGGCCCGTGCTCGCTGCTGTGGTGGGGCGAGCGGCTCTCCGGCGTCCGCGTGGACCTCGCCGCGGCCGACGAGGCGCTGGTCGCCGACCTGCTCGAGGAGGCGTGGACCCGCCGGGCGCCGGCCCGGCTGCGCCGCTCACGGCCGTGACCGCCGTCCGGCCGCGGCCCCGCCGGCGCTCCCGGGCCCGGAGCTAGAGTCGGCCCCCGGATCCAGCGGCGGACGGGAGGAGAGCCGATGACGGCGCCCTCCGCCGAGTGGCCGCGGCCGGTACCGCTGGTCGGCGACCCGACGTCGGCGGCGCAGCGGGCCGGCGACCCCGCCGGCTGGGCCATGCCCGAGGACCGGGAGGGCCTGTACGCGGTCGTGGCCGCGCGCCGCGACGTCCGCCGCTACCGCCCCGACCCGGTGCCCGACGACGTCCTGCGGCGGGTGCTGGCCGCCGGGCACGCCGCGCCGTCGGTCGGACACAGCCAGCCGTGGCGCTTCGTCGTCGTCCGCGACCCCGCCACCCGCGACCGCGCCGCCGTCCTCACCGACCGCGAGCGGCTGCGCCAGGCCGCCGGGCTGGAGCCCGACGCGGCCCGGCGGCTGCTCGACCTGCAGCTCGAGGGCGTGCGCGAGGCGCCGCTGGGGATCGTCGTCTGCTGCGACCGGCGGACGCCGGCGGCCGGCGTGCTGGGGCGGGCCACCTTCCCCGACGCCGACCTGTGGAGCTGCGCGGCGGCGATCCAGAACCTGTGGCTGGCCGCCCGCGCGGAGGGCCTCGGCATGGGCTGGGTGACGCTGTTCCGCCCCGAGGAGCTGGCCGGCCTGGTCGGCCTGCCCGAGGACGTGGCCACGCTGGGCTGGCTGTGCCTGGGCTGGCCCGACGAGCGCCCGCCGGCGCCGGGCCTGGAGCGGGCCGGCTGGTCGCGGCGGCTGCCGCTGTCGGCCGTCGTCGTCGAGGACCGCTGGCCGGCCGACGACGGCGGTCCCGCGGCTCCCCCGTCGCACCTGCGCGCCCCCGGTCGCGAGGCGGTGGTCGGCGCCCGCGACGAGGCCGATCGGCTGCTCACCCCGCCGGGCTCGCTCGGCCTCCTCGACCGGGCCGTGGACCGCGTGGTGGCACTGGGCCGCGGCGAGGTCACCGGCGGCACGCTGGTGCTGGCCGCCGCGGACCACCCGGTCGCCGCGCTCGGCGTCTCCGCCTACGAGGTCCGGGTCACCCGCGACGTCGCCCGCGCGGCGCTGGCCGGGGTGTCGGTGGGCG
>NZ_JBFNXQ010000068.1:0-28368 GCF_041018925.1 Geodermatophilus maliterrae | reverse complement strand
GGCTTGTTGTCCAACCCTGCGCCCGCACCGGGTGTTCCCTGCTGGGTCCTCCCCGTCGGCCCTCCCGGGCCGTGCGGCGCGCAGAGAGAAAGTTACGTGGGCTCCGGAGCCGTGTCAAACCGGCCCGGCGGTGACGACCGACACGACTCCGGAACCGGCGCGTTCCCTTGCGTTCACACGCTCGGAGGACGACCTCCTGGGGCTCAGCCGGCGGTGCTCGGGCCCCGCTGCACCCCGGCCACGGCGCGCTTGCCGCGGCGCAGGACCAGCCAGTCACCCGGCAGCCAGGCGTCCTCCCCCGGGACGGCGTCGGCGTCGGTCACCCGCTCGTTGTTGAGGTAGGCGCCCCCCTCCTTCACCGTCCGGCGGGCGTCGGACAGGCTCGAGGCCAGGCCGGTCCGCTGCAGCATCTGCGCGACGGTGGGCGTCTCGCCGTCCAGGGTGACGCTGCCGGCCTCCCGCAGCGCCGCGTCCAGTGTCCCGGGGTCGAGGGCCGCGAGGTCCTCGCGCCCGAAGAGCGCGCGTCCGGCCGCCTCGGCCCGGCGCAGTTCCTCGGCGCCGTGCACCAGGGCGGTGAGCTCCTCGGCCAGCGCCCGCTGTGCCGCCCGGGCGGCCGGCCGCTCGACGCTCTCGGCCACGAGCGCCTCGACCTCCTCGGCCGGGCGCTCGGAGAACAGCCGCAGCCAGGTGCGGGCGTCGGCGTCGTCGGCGTTGAGCCAGAACTGGAAGAAGGTGTACGGCGAGGTGAGTGCCGGGTCGAGCCAGACCGACCCGCCCTCGCTCTTGCCGAACTTCGTCCCGTCGGCCTTGGTGACCAGCTGGGTGGACAGCGCGTGCACCGTCGCGCCCTCGGTGCGGCGCACCAGGTCGATGCCGGCGGTCAGGTTGCCCCACTGGTCCGAGCCGCCGCTCTGCAACGTGCAGCCGTGCCGCCGGTACAGCTCGCGGAAGTCGTTGGCCTGCAGGATCTGGTAGCTGAACTCGGTGTAGCTGATGCCGGCCTCGGAGTTCAGCCGGGCCGACACCGCCTCCTTGGCCAGCATGCGGCCGACCCGGAAGTGCTTGCCGAGGTCGCGCAGGAGGTCGATGGCCGAGAGCGGCTCGGTCCAGGTCAGGTTGTCGACGTAGACCGGTGCTTTCAGTCCCTCCCGCTCGGCGGGCAGGTCGAGGAAGGGGGCCACCTGCCGGCGGATGCTCTCGACCCAGCCGGCGACGGTGGCGCGGTCGTTGAGCTGCCGCTCGGCCGACGGGCGCGGGTCGCCGATCAGGCCGGTGGCACCACCGACCAGCACGATGGGCTGGTGCCCGGCCCGCTGCAGGGCCCGGAGCAGCATGAACTGCACGAGGTGGCCGACGTGCAGGCTGGGCGCGGTGGGGTCGAAGCCGCAGTAGTAGGTGACCGGCCCGGCGGCCAGGTGCGCGCGCAGCGCCTCCTCGTCGGTGGTCTGGGCGATCAGCCCCCGCCGGTGCAGCTCGTCGAACACGTCACTCACGGGGTCGATCCTCCCTGGCCGGCCGGGAGCGGGGACGGCCCCCCGGCCGGAAGGCGCTCACCGACGGCGCCCCCGACTCCCAGAACCGCCACGGCAGCTCGGTGGCCACGCTGATCCCCACCCGCGGTCCGGACTCGACCGGCGCCGCCGGGTCCCCCGTGTGCAGCCGGACCGGCGACGTCGCGTCGAGCAGGTCGGCGTTCCTGTCGTCCGGGCCGATCCCCAGCGCCTGGGTCAGCCGCGCCGGGCCGCGGGCGAGGTCGCGGGCCGCCCGGGCGGAGGGACGGCGGGCACGGGCCAGCTCCTCCCCCACCACGACCTCCCCGGCGCGCAGCAGCACCGCCGAGCCGGCGCCCTCCGGGCCGACGACGACGTTGGCGCACCAGTGCACGCCGTAGCTGAAGTAGACGTAGAGCCGCCCGGGCGGGCCGAACATGACCGCCGCGCGCGGGGTGGGACCGCGGTGCGAGTGGGCCGCGGGGTCCGTCCCGTCCCCGGAGTAGGCCTCCACCTCGGTCAGCCGGACGGCGACGGTCCCCTCCGGCCGGTCGGTCACGACCCAGCAGCCGAGCAGCGCCGGGGCGACGGCGTCGACCGGCCCGAGCAGCTCGTCCCGGGTGACCAGGCGGTCCGGTGGGTTCAGAGCGCGGCCGCCACGGGTGAGTCGGCCGACCAGCGGCCGTGCGCGGCGGCGACGTCCTCCAGGGAGGAGAGCTGGGCGGCGACCCGCTCGGGGGCTGTTCCCCCGCGGGTGCTGCGCGCGGCCAGCGCGCCACGGACCGACAGCACGGAGCGCACCTCCGGCCTGAGCCGCTCGTCGATGCCGGCGAGCTGGTCGTCGTCGAGCTCGTCGAGTTCGACGCCGGCCTCCTCGCAGAAGGAGACCATCGCGCCGGAGATCTCGTGCGCCGACCGGAACGGGACGCCGTTCCTCACCAGCCACTCGGCGACGTCGGTGGCGAGGGCGAAGCCCTGCGGCGCCGCGGCCTCCAGCACCTCCGGGCGCAGGGTGAGCGTGGCGACCATGCCGGTGACGGCAGGCAGCAGGAGCAGCAGCTGCTCGAGGGAGTCGAAGACCGGCTCCTTGTCCTCCTGCAGGTCCCGGTCGTAGGCCAGCGGCAGCCCCTTGAGCGTCGTCAGCAGCCCGGTCAGGTTGCCGACGAAGCGGCCGGACTTGCCGCGGGCGAGCTCGGCGATGTCGGGGTTCTTCTTCTGCGGCATGATCGACGACCCCGTGGCCCAGGCGTCGTCGAGGCGGGCCCAGCCGAACTCGGTCGACGTCCAGAGCACCACCTCCTCCCCCAGCCGGGAGAGGTGGACGCCGACCATCGCCGCGCAGAAGCAGAACTCCGCCGCGAAGTCGCGGTCGCTGACCGCGTCGATCGAGTTGTCGGCGGCACGGTCGAAGCCCAGCTCGGCGGCGACGGCGTCGGGGTCCAGCGGCAGCGAGGAGCCGGCCAGCGCGCCGGAGCCGAGCGGGCTGACGGCGGCGCGGCGGTCCCAGTCCTGCAGCCGGTCGACGTCGCGGGCGAGGGAGTGGGCGTGGGCGAGCAGCTGGTGGGCGATGAGCACCGGCTGGGCGTGCTGCAGGTGGGTCATGCCCGGCGCCGGCACGTCGGCGTACCGCTCGGCCAGGCCCAGCAGCGCGAACTCCAGCGAGGACAGCTCGCCGACCAGCGCGCGGACGTTGTGCCGCAGGTACAGCCGCAGGTCGGTGGCGACCTGGTCATTGCGGCTGCGGCCGGCGCGCAGCTTGCCGCCCAGGGCACCGAGCTTGCCGAGCAGGCCGCGCTCGAGCGCCTCGTGCACGTCCTCGTCGGCCTCGACGGGCGTGAAGGTCCCGGCGGCGACCTCGGCCGAGAGCTCGGTGAGCGCGCCGAGCATCTGCTCGAGCTCGTCGTCGGCGAGCAGGCCGGCCCGGTGCAGCACCCGGGCGTGGGCCCGGGAGCCGGCCAGGTCGTAGGGCGCCAGCCGCCAGTCGACGTCGGTCGACTTGGACAGGGCCGCCATGGCCGGCGACGGGCCGCCGCCGAAGCGGCCGCCCCAGAGCCGGGTCTGCGACGGCCCCGCGGGGGTGCCGGGTGCGGCGGCGGGGTCGGCCGAGCTCACGGTGTGCTGTCCTCCAGGTCGTCCTTCAGTTCCGGGTACACGGCCGGCGTGCGCCGGGCCATCGCCAGCAGGCGCTCGGCCAGGGCCGGGCCGCCGCCCGGCTCGCGGGAGACGGCCAGCAGGGTGTCGTCCCCGGCGATGGTGCCCAGGACGTCGGGGAGGCCGACCTTGTCCAGGGCGGAGGCCAGGAACTGCGCGGCGCCGGGCGGCGTGCGCAGGACGGCGAGGTTGGCGCTGCCCTCGGCGCTGGTGAGCAGGTCGGCCAGCAGCCGGGTGAGCCGGGCCGGGGCGGCCGTGGCCGAGACCGCCGGGCGCAGCGGGGCGTTCTCCGGCGGCAGCACGTAGGACGCCGGGGCGCCGTCGGAGCCGCGCAGCTTCACCGCGCCGAGCTCCTCGAGGTCGCGCGACAGCGTGGCCTGGGTGACCTCGATGCCCGACTCGGCCAGCAGCGCGGCCAGCTGGGTCTGCGAGGTGACCGGCTGGGCCTCGATGAGCTCGCGGACCCGTGCCTGACGGGCCGAGCGGGTGAGCGCCGTCGTCACCCGGATCGCTCCAGGAGCCAGATCAGCGCCGCCTTCTGGGCGTGCAGCCGGTTCTCCGCCTCGTCCCACACCGCGCTCTGCGGCCCGTCGATCACGTCGGCGGCGATCTCCTTGCCGCGGTAGGCCGGCAGGCAGTGCAGGACGACGGCGTCGTCGGCGGCCCGGGCGAGGGCGGCCTCGTCGAGCGCGTAGGGCAGGAACGGCGCGACGCGGGCGTCGTACTCGTCCTCCTGCCCCATGGAGACCCAGGTGTCGGTGACCAGGACGTCGGCACCGTAGGCGGCGGCCGCGGCGTCGGGGGTCCAGAGCACCGAGCCGCCGGTCTCCGCGGCGATCTCCCCGGCCCGCTTCAGCACCTCCGCCGAGGGCTGGAAGGACTCCGGCGAGCCGATGCGGACGTGCATGCCCGCGGTGGCGCCGCCGAGCAGGTAGGAGTGCGCCATGTTGTTGGCGCCGTCGCCGAGGTAGCCCATCGTCAGCCCGGCGAGCGTCCCCTTGCGCTCGGTGACCGTCTGCAGGTCGGCGAGGATCTGGCAGGGGTGGAAGTCGTCGGTAAGCGCGTTGACCACGGGGACCCGGCTGGCGGCGGCCATCGCCTCGATGCGGTCCTGCCCGAAGGTGCGCCAGACGATCGCGGCGACCTGCCGGTCGAGGACGCGGGTCGTGTCCTCCACCGGCTCGCCGCGGCCGAGTTGGCTGGTGCCGGCGTCGATCACCAGCGGGTACCCGCCGAGCTCGGCGACACCGACGGAGAACGACACCCGGGTGCGGGTCGAGGGCTTGTCGAAGACCACCGCCACCGCCCGCGGCACGCCGTTGGCGGCCCGCAGCGGGACGGGCGCGGCGTCGGTGTGCCGGGTCCGCTTGAGCTCGGCGGCGAGCGCGAGGACCTCGGCCTGCTCGGCGGGTGAGAGGTCGTCGTCCCGGAGGAGGTGGCGGGTCACTGCTCGACCGCCGTGTCCAGGGCCGCCGGGAGGGCCGCCACGAAGGCGTCGACCTGCGCGTCGGTGAGCACCAGGGACGGCGCCAGCCGCAGCACGTCGGGAGCGACGGCGTTGGCGAGGAAGCCGGCCTCGCGCAGATGCACCTCCAGCGCGGCGGCGACCGGCGCGGTGAGGACGACGCCGAGCAGCGCTCCCCTCCCCCGGACGCCGGAGACGGCCGCGTGGCCGAGGCCCTCGATGCCGGCGGTGAACCGGTGCTCGAGCTCCTTCGCCCGCTCGAGCAGCCCCTCGTCGCGGATGGTGTCGAGCACCGCCAGGGCGGCGGCCGCCGCGATCGGGTTGCCGCCGAAGGTGGACCCGTGCGAGCCGGCGGTCATGAGCTCCGCGGCGTCGCCGAAGGCGAGCGTGGCGCCGAGCGGCAGCCCGCCGCCGATCGCCTTGGCCAGGGTGATCACGTCGGGCTGCAGGCCGTCGGCCTGGGAGGCGAACCAGTGCCCGGTGCGGCCGGTGCCGGTCTGCACCTCGTCGACGGCGAACAGCGCGCCGGCGTCGGCCGCCGTCCGCGCCGCGGCGGCGAGGTAGCCGGGCGGGGCGGGCAGCACGCCGCCCTCGCCGAGCATCGGCTCGAGCAGCACCATCGCCGTCCGCTCGCCGACGGCGCCGGCCAGCGCGTCGGCGTCGCCGTAGGGCACGTACCGCACGCCGCCGGGCAGCGGCGCGAACGCCGCGGCCTTGCTCGGCTGGCCGGTGAGCGCCAGCGCACCCATCGTGCGGCCGTGGAAGGCGCCCTCGGCGGTGACCACCTCGGGCCGCCCGGTCAGCCGACTGATCTTGAAGGCGGCCTCGTTGGCCTCGGCACCGGAGTTGCAGAAGAAGACGCGTCCGGGCCGGCCGGCCAGCTCCAGCAGCCGCTCGGCGAGCAGGACACCCGGCTCGTGCATCGCCAGGTTGGACACGTGACCGAGGGTCTGCGCCTGCGTCGTGATCGCCTCGACCACCCGCGGGTGGGCGTGGCCGAGGATCGTCGTGGCGATGCCGCCGAGCAGGTCGGTGTACTCGCGGCCGTCGACGTCCCAGACGGTCGCGCCCTCGCCGCGCGCCAGCGCGACCGGCGGGGTCCGGTAGTTGCCCATCATCACCGCCGACCAGCGGGTGGCCAGCTCCTCCGTGTGGGTCATGCCGGCTCCTCTCCGGTCAGCGTGCGGGCCG
Organism: Geodermatophilus maliterrae; assembly: GCF_041018925.1. Lineage (NCBI taxonomy): Bacteria > Bacillati > Actinomycetota > Actinomycetes > Geodermatophilales > Geodermatophilaceae > Geodermatophilus > Geodermatophilus maliterrae. Next base: position 22,071 of record NZ_JBFNXQ010000068.1, on the reverse strand, counting down.
GGACGACCATCGTCCCGGTGCCCTCGGTGGTGAACATCTCCAGCAGCAGGGCGTGCGGGGTGCGGCCGTCGACGACGGTCGCCCGCTTCACCCCGCCCTCGACCGCCCGCAGGCACGCGGCCATCTTCGGGACCATCCCGGCGTCGAGGTCGGGGAGGATCTCGGCCAGCTCGGCGGCGTCGATCTGCTGCACCAGCGAGTCGCGGTCGGGCCAGTCGGCGTAGAGCCCCTCGACGTCGGTGAGGACGACGAGCTTCACCGCGCCGAGCGCCACGGCGACCGCGGCGGCGGCGGTGTCGGCGTTGACGTTGTGCACCACGCCGTCCCGGTCGGGTGCGACCGTGGCGATGACCGGGATCTTGCCCCGCTCGAGCAGCGCGGTGACCGGCGTCGGGTCGACGGCGACGACGTCGCCCACCAGGCCGACGTCGACCGGCTCACCGCCCACCACCGCCGTCGTCCGCTCGGCGGTGAACAGGCCGCCGTCCTCCCCGGACAGGCCGACCGCCAGCGGGCCGTGCTGGTTGACCAGCCCGACCACCTCCGGGGTGACCTGGCCGGTGAGCACCATGCGGACGACCTCGATGGTCTCCTCGGTGGTGACCCGCAGGCCGCCGCGGAACTCGCTCTCGATGCCCAGCCGGTCGAGCATCCCGGTGATCTGCGGGCCGCCGCCGTGGACGACGACGGGCAGGATGCCGCAGGTCCGCAGGAACACCATGTCCTCGGCGAAGGCGCGGCGGCACTCGTCGTCGACCATCGCGTGGCCGCCGTACTTGATCACCACGACGTTCCCGTGGAACTCCTTGAGCCACGGCAGCGCCCCGGTGAGGACGGCGATCCGGCGGGCGTCACCCTCGGGGTCGTGGGTGCGCATGACCCGGCTGGTGCCGATCCTGCGCTTCCCGGGCGCCGCGGGTGCCGGCTCGGCGACCCGGACGTCGGGCGGGGTGGGGTCCTGGGCGGTGCTCACGTCGAGTACGCCGAGTTCTCGTGCACGTAGGCGACGGACAGGTCGTTGGTCCAGATCGTGGCCTGCTCGCCGCCGGCGCGGAGGTCCACGTCGATGGTGATCGCCCGGCCGGTGAGGTCGACGCCCTCGCGCGGGTCGCCGATCGCGCCGCCCCGGCAGACGGTGACGCCGTTGATGGTCACGTCGACCCGGTCGGGCTCGAACGCGGCGTCGGTGGTGCCGATGGCGGCGAGCACCCGGCCCCAGTTCGGGTCGTTGCCGAACAGCGCCGTCTTGAGCAGGTTGTTGCGGGCGCAGGCGCGGCCCGCGGTGAGCGCGTCCGCGACGCTGGCGGCGTTGCGCACCGTGATCGCGATGTCCTTGGTCGAGCCCTCGGCGTCGGCCAGCAGCTGCATGGCCAGGTCGGTGCAGGCCGCGGTCAGCGCCTCGGTGACCTCCCCGGCCGGCGGGGTCACGCCGCTGGCGCCCGACGACAGGACGATCACCGTGTCGTTGGTGGACAGGCAGCCGTCGGAGTCGACCCGCTCGAAGCTCACACCGCTGGCCTGCCGCAGTGCCTCCTGCAGCGTGCCGGCGTCCACCACCGCGTCGGTGGTGAGGACGACGAGCATCGTGGCCAGGCTCGGCGCGAGCATGCCGGCGCCCTTGGCCATGCCGCCGACGGTCCAGCCCCCGTCGGGACCACCGCGGGCCTGCACGGTCGTCTTCGGGACGCTGTCGGTGGTCATGATCGCGCGGGCGGCGTCGGGTCCGCCGTCCTCGCTGAGCGCCTCGACCGCGGTGGTGATGCCGGCGGTCAGCTTCGCCATGGGCAGCCGGACGCCGATCAGCCCGGTGGAGGCCACGGCGACGTCGATCGCGCCGATGCCCAGCTCGGCCGCCGCGTGCTCGGCGGTGGCGTGGGTGTCCTGGAAGCCCTCCGGGCCGGTGCAGGCGTTGGCACCGCCGGAGTTGAGGACCACGGCCCGCGCCCGCTCGCCGGCGAGCACCTGGCGGCTCCACAGCACCGGCGCGGCCGGGAAGCGGTTCGTGGTGAACACGGCGGCCGCGGTGTCGTCGGGTCCGTGGTTGAGGACGACGGCGACGTCGGGGGCTCCGCTGGACTTGAGCCCGGCGGCGACGCCGGCCGCGGAGAAGCCCTTCGGTGCGGTGACGCTCACGGTGCCACCCCCACGAGCGGGAGGCCGGTGGTCTCGGGCAGGCCCAGGGCGAGGTTGGCGCACTGGATCGCCGCGCCGGCGGTGCCCTTGGTGAGGTTGTCCTCGGTGACGACGACGACCAGCCGGCCGGCGTCGGGGTCGACGGCGACCTGCACTGCGACGGTGTTGGCACCGAGCACCTGCGCCGTCGTCGGCCACTGCCCCTCGGGCAGCAGGTGGACGAAGGGCTCGTCGGCGTAGGCCTTCTCGTAGGCGGCCCGCGCCGCCGCGGCGTCGACGCCGGGCCGGAGCCTCGCCGAGCAGGTGGCGAGGATGCCCCGGCTCATCGGGACCAGCATCGGCGTGAAGCTGACGCCGACCGGCTCCCCGGCCGCCTGCGACAGGTTCTGCACCATCTCCGGCGTGTGCCGGTGCACCCCGCCGACGCCGTAGGTGCTGACCGAGCCCATGACCTCGCTGCCGAGCAGGTGCGGCTTGGCCGACTTCCCGGCGCCGGAGGTGCCGCTGGCGGCGACCGCGACGACCTCGGGCTCGACCAGGCCCGCGGCCAGCGCCGGGGCCATCGCCAGGGTCACCGAGGTCGGGTAGCAGCCGGGGACGGCGATCCGCCGGGCGCCGGTGAGCCGCTCCCGCTGGCCGGGCAGCTCGGGCAGGCCGTAGGGCCAGGTGCCGGCGTGCTCCGAGCCGTACCACCGCGCCCACGCCGCGGGGTCGTTCAGCCGGTGGTCGGCGCCACAGTCGATCACCAGGGTGTCGTCGGGCAGCTGCGCGGCGATCGCGGCCGACTCCCCGTGCGGCAGCGCCAGGACGACGACGTCGTAGCCGGCGAGGTCCTCCGCAGCGCTGGGCTGCACCTCGAGGTCGGCGTAGGGCAGCAGGTGCGGCTGCAGCTCGCCCAGGCGTCGGCCGGCACTCGAGTTGGCGTGCACCCCGGCCAGCCGGAGGCTCGGGTGCCCGGCCAGCAGCCGGCACACCTCTCCCCCGGCGTACCCGGTGGCGCCGGTGACCCCGACCGTCCACGTCTGCGTTCCGCTCACGATGCATGACCATACAGGTCTGTGCATGACCGTTCACGGGCGGCCCCACCGCTGCCTCCGCCTCGTCGTGCTCTGCTCCGCATGCGGAGGAGAGCACGACGACCCGCGGGGACACGATGGTGCGGTGCTGCTCCAGGCCTGCCTCAACGGTGCCCGCCGTCCGGCCGAGCACCCGGCGCTGCCGGTCAGCCCGGCCGAGCTGGCGGCGGACGCCGCCGCGGTCCGGGCGGCCGGCGCCGGCGCGGTGCACCTGCACGCCAAGGACGGCGACGGCGCGGACACGCTGTCACCTGCGGAACTGGCCGCCGTCCTCGACGCCGTGCGGGCCCGTGCGCCCGCGCTGCCGGCCGGCGTGACCACCGGCGCGTGGGCCGCGCCCGACCCGGCCGGCCGGGTGTCCGCGGTCCGGTCCTGGACCGAGCTGCCGGACACCGCCTCGGTCAACTGGCACGAGGAGGGCGCCGAGGACGTCGCCGCCGCGCTGCTGGCCCGTGGCGTGGGCGTCGAGGCGGGGCTCTGGCACGCCGACGCCGTCCGCGCCTGGCGGGCCTCCCCGCTGCGCGACCGGTGCTGCCGGGTGCTCGTGGAGCTGCCCGACGGCCCGGACGCGGCGGGGACCGAGGAGCTGGCCGCGGAGCTGCTGGCCGCCGTCGGCGCCGGCCCGGACGGCTGGACACCGGGCGGTGTGCCGGTGCAGCTGCACGGGGAGGGCAGCAGCACCTGGCCGGCGCTGCGGATCGCCGTCCGGCACGGACTGGGCACCCGGATCGGGCTGGAGGACACCCTGGTGCTGCCCGACGGCAGCCCGGCGCCGGGCAACGCCGCGCTGGTCCTCGCCGCCCGGTCCCTCGGCGCGGGGTGACCGAGGGTCAGGCCAGGGGGTCGCCGTCCCCGTAGGGCCGCAGCCGGAGCCGGCGGGCGTCGCCCTCCGGCGTGGTGGCGCGCAGGGTGGCGGGGTCGTCGACGCCGGCCCGGACGAAGCGGCCCGACCAGTGGTCGAGCTCCCCGGCGGCCATCGCGACGACCAGGTCGACGACGTCCTCGGGGCGGGTCCACTCGGTGCGGCCCGCGTGCATCGGCATGGCGCGGGTCATCGCCGTGTCGACGACCCCCGGCGCCAGGTCGAAGGCCCGGACGCCGTGCGCGCCGCCGGCCAGGTCGATCGACTCGGTGATCCGCACCTGCGCGGTCTTGCCCGCCGAGTAGGCGCTGTAGTGCGGGTCGGCCCGCGTGCTGATCCCGCTGGCCAGCCCGACCACGCGCCCGCCACCGGCCGCGACCATCCCGGGCAGGACGGCGCGGGCGAGGAGGAACGGCCCGCGCACCTGGCTCTCGACCACCTGCCACCACTGGTCGGGGTCGGCCTCCCACAGCGGCACCTCGGCGGCGTCGATGAGGCCGGCGTTGTTGACCAGCAGCCCGACGGGGCCGAGCTCGCGGGTCACCTGCTCGACGGCGGCGTCGACGGCGGCGCGGTCGGTGACGTCGGCGGCCACCGCCAGCGTGCGCGCGCCGGTGGCCGCGGCGACCTCGGCCATCGCCGCCGCCAGCCGGTCGGCGCCCCGGGCCAGCCCGGCGACGGCCGCGCCGCACGCGGCCAGCCCCTCGGCGAGGTGCCGGCCGATCCCGGCCGAGGCGCCGGTGACGAGGGCGACGAGTCCGCGGAGGTCGGGTCCCGCCGCCTCAGGCATCGCCGCTGCGCAGGGTGATGCCCTGCATCCCGACGACCGCGAGGATCCCCTCGCGCACGTGCGCCACGTCGGCGGCGGTCAGCGTGCGGTCCGGCGCCCGCAGCACCAGCGAGTACGCCAGCGACCGCGCGCCGGCCGGCACCGGCGGGCCGGAGTACACGTCGAACAGCCGCACCGACTCGAACAGCTCCCCCGCTCCCCCGCGCACCAGCGACTCGACGTGCGCGGCGGTCACCTCGTCGGGCACGACGAAGGCCAGGTCGAGGAAGACCGGCGGGAAGGTGGAGATCGGCGGCCCGACCGGCACGGCGGCGGCCGGCAGCGCGTCGACGTCGAGCTCCATCACCGAGGTGCGGGCGGGCAGGTCGAGCGCGGCGCACACCCGCGGGTGCAGCTCGCCGGCGTGCCCGACCACCCGTTCGCCGACGACCAGCTCGGCGCAGCGGCCGGGGTGCCAGGGTGCGCGCTCGCCGGGGCGGACGAACAGCTCGACGCCGGCGGCCGCCGCCACCAGCCGGGCCGCTTGGACGGCATCGGCCCAGCCGGCCGGGCGGCCCGGGCCCCACCAGCCGCGTGGCTCGCGGGCGCCGGCCAGCGCCACGGCCACGTGCCAGGGCTGGTCGGGCACCGCGCCGAGCAGCGCGGCCAGCGTCTCGTCGTCGGGCCGGCCGTCGACGCCGGGCAGCGGCGCGGGCTCCCGGAGCCCGCCGGGGAAGACCGACCCGTGCTCGAACAGCGCGAGGTCGCGCTGGCCGCGGGCGAGGTTGCGGGCCAGCGTGGCCAGCAGCCCGGGCAGCAGCGTCGTCCGCATGCCCGGCTCCTCCTCCGAGAGCGGGTTGCGGACCAGCAGCACCGAGCGGCGCGGGTCGTCGTCGGCCAGGCCGAGCGCGTCGAGCGCCGGGGTGCCGACGAACGGGTAGGACGGCGCCTCCACGTACCCGGCCTCGGCCAGCGCGCGGCCGACCGCGCGGCGGCGGCGCTGGGTCTCGGTGAGGCCGCGCCCGGGCGGGGCGGTGGGCAGCACCGAGGGGACGTCGTCGTAGCCGGCGAGGCGGACGACCTCCTCGACGAGGTCGGCGGGGTCGGTGAGGTCGGGCCGCCACGACGGCGGGGTGACCGACAGCCGGCCGCCGTCGCCCTCGACCGCGCAGCCGACCGCACCGAGCAGCTCGACCACCCGCGCCGGGGGGTACGCCACGCCGGCGACGCGGCCGGGCCGGTCGGCGTCCAGCGCGATGGCCGGGCGCGGGGTGCGGGTGTCGACGTCGACCGGTGCCCCGACGACGCGGGCGCCGCCGTACTCGGCCAGCAGCTCCGCGGCGCGGGCGAGCGCGGCGACGGTCATCTCCGGGTCGACGCCGCGCTCGAAGCGGCGGGCGGCCTCGCTGGGCAGCCGGTGCCGGCGGGCGGTGCGGGCGACCCCGGTCGGCTCCCAGTGCGCGGCCTCGAGCAGGACGGCGGTCGTGGCCCTGCCGTCGGTGGAGCTGCCGATCTCGGTGGAGGCCCCGCCCATGACCGCGGCCAGGCCGATCGGGCCGGTGTCGTCGGTGATGAGCAGGTCGTCGGCGTCGAGCACCCGGGTGGCGCCGTCCAGCGTGGTCAGCCGCTCCCCCTCGCGCGCCCGGCGGACGACGATCGGCCCGCTGACCGCGTCGCGGTCGAAGGCGTGCATCGGCTGGCCGAGCTCGAGCATCACGTAGTTGGTGACGTCGACGGCCAGCGAGATGGTGCGGATGCCCGACTGGGCGAGGCGCCGGCGCATCCACCACGGGCTCGGCGCGGTGGGGTCCAGGCCCTCCAGCGCGACCATCGAGAACCGGTCGCAGCGGTCGGCGTCGGCGACGGTGACCTCCCAGGCCGGCTCGCCCGACCAGGCCGGCAGCGTGGCCGCGCCCGGGTCGCGCCAGCCGACCGCCAGGCCGGTGCCCATCTCGCGGGCGATGCCGCGCATGGCCAGGCAGTAGCCGCGGTCGGGGGTCACGTTGAGCTCGATCACGACGTCGTCGAGACCGACCACGGGTGCGGCGTCGGCACCGGGCTCGGGGCCCTCGCCGCCGGTGCCCAGCACCAGGATGCCGGCGTGGTCCTCGCCGGTGCCCAGCTCGCGGGCCGAGCAGATCATCCCGTCGGAGACGTGGTCGTAGGTCTTCCGGGCGGTGATCTCGAAGCCGCCGGGCAGCACCGCCCCGGGCAGCGCGACGACGACGGCGTCGTCCACCGCGAAGTTGCCGGCCCCGCAGACGATGCCGCGGGGCTCCGCCTCGCCGACGTCCACCTGGCACCAGCGGATCGGCTTCTTGAAGCCGGTCAGCTCCTCGATCTCCCGCACCCGGCCGACGACGAGCGGGCCGGTGACCTCGGCCGGGCGGTGGACCTCCTCCACCTCGAGGCCGAGCCGGACGAAGGCGGTGTCGAGGTCCTCGACCGTCGTCCCTGCCGGGACGTCGACGTACTCGGCCAGCCACCCGACGGGGACCCGCATCAGAGCTCCACTCCGAACGCCTTGGTGAAGCGGACGTCGCCCTCGACGATGTCGCGCATGTCGCCGACGGCGGAGCGGAACTGCAGCGCCCGCTCGATGCCCACGCCGAAGGCGAAGCCGCTGTACTCCTCCGGGTCGACCCCGCAGGCCACCAGCACCCGCGGGTTGACCATCCCGCAGCCGCCCCACTCGACCCAGCGCGGGCCGTCGCGGTGCTCGGGGAACCAGACGTCGAACTCCGCGGAGGGCTCGGTGAACGGGAAGTACGACGGCCGCCAGCGGGTGATCGCCTCGGGACCGAACAGCGACCGCGCCAGGTGGTCGAGCGTGCCGCGCAGGTGGGCCATGCTCAGGCCGCGGTCGACGGCCAGGCCCTCGACCTGGTGGAACACCGGGGTGTGCGTCGCGTCGAGCTCGTCGGTGCGGTACACCCGCCCGGGCGCGACGACGTAGACCGGCGGCCGGCGGGACAGCAGCGTGCGGGCCTGCACCGGGCTGGTGTGCGTGCGCAGCACCAGGCCGGAGTCCTCCGGGGCGACGAAGAGGGTGTCCATCATCGTGCGCGCCGGGTGGTCGGGGCGGATGTTGAGCGCGTCGAAGTTGAACCACTCGGCCTCGAGCTCGGGACCGTCGGCCACCTCGTAGCCCATCCCGACGAAGACGTCGGCGATCCGCTCCATCAGCGTGGTCAGCGGGTGCCGGGCGCCGCGGGGGGTGCGGTCCCAGGGCAGCGTGACGTCGACCCGCTCCTCGGCCAGCACCCGGGCGTCGCGCTCGGCCTCCAGCTGGGCCCTGCGCTCCTCGAAGGCCTCGGTGACGGCGACCCGCGCGGCGTTGACCCGCTTGCCGGCGTCCGCGCGCGCGGCCGGCGGCAGCGCGCCGAGCTCGCGGCGGGCCAGCGGCACGGGCGCGCGGTCACCGAGGTGGGCCGGGCGGACGGCGGCCAGCGCCGCGAGGTCGGCCGCCGTCGCGAAGGCCTCCCGCGCGGAGGCGACCGCGGCGTCGAGGGCCTCGGCCGACAGGGCGGCGACCTGCTTGGGGTCGTAGGGGTCGTTGGCGCCGGACACGGGAGTCCATTCTGCCCGGCACCCCGCCTGCCCCGCCCCCGGGTCACCGCCCCGCTGCCGGCCCGAGGACGTCGAGCCGGTCGGAGGCGGGTGCTAGAACCGCGGGCGGACGGGTGCACGCCGGGGTGCGCCGCCGATCCGCACCCGGGGGGCCCGCATGGCGGTGCTGCTGGCCCTCGCGTCGGCCGTCGTCTACGGCATGGCCGACTTCTGCGGCGGGCTGGCCAGCCGGCGCGCGGCCACGGTCGCCGTCGTCACGGTGTCGCAGGCCGCCGGGCTGGTCGCCCTCGTCCTGCTGCTGCCGGTGCTCGGCGGGGACCCGGAGCGGGCCGACCTGCTGTGGGGTGCGGCCGCCGGCCTCGCCGGAGCCGTCGGGCTGCTGCTGTTCTACCGGGCGCTGGCCGACGGGGTGATGAGCGTGGTGGCGCCGGTGACGGCGGTGTCGGCCGCGGCGCTGCCGGTGCTCGGCGGCCTGCTGCTGGGCGAGCGGATCGGCCTGCTCGCCGCGCTCGGCATCGTCCTGGCGCTGGGCGCGGTGGTGCTCGTCGCCGCCGACGGCGGGCTGTCGTCGCTGCGCGCCGCCCGGCTGGGCACGGTCGCTCCCGCGCTGGCCGCCGGCGCCGGCTTCGGGGTGTTCTTCGTGCTGCTCGACCGCACCGGGGAGGACTCCGGGCTCAGCCCGCTGGTCGCCGCCCGCGTGGTGTCGGTGCTGCTGGTCGGCACGCTCGCGCTGGCCTCGCGGCGGTCGCTGCGGGTCCCGCGCCCGGCCCTGTCGGTCGTGCTGCTGGCCGGGACGGGCGACATGGCGGCCAACGCGCTGTTCCTCCTGGCCACCCAGGCCGGCGGGTCGCTGGCCGTCACCGGCGTGCTGGCCTCGCTCTACCCGGTGAGCACCGTGGTGCTGGCCCAGCTGGTGCTGCGCGAGCGGCTGTCCGGCGCGCAGCGGGTGGGTCTGGGGGTGGCGGTGGTGGCCGTCGTCCTCATCACACTGCCCGGCTGACCCGGGCGGGGACCCCTTCCGGGTGATCCCCGCCGCGTTCGACCCATCCCTCGGCCCGGTCCTGCCGACCAGATCAGGGTGACCCACTCCCCCGAGGCACGGATGCCTCTCGTCACCGACCCGGTGCTCGCCGACGCCCTGCGCGGGGTGCACAGCGTCTTCCAGCCGATCGTCGAGCTCGACACCGGGCGGGTGGTGGCCTACGAGGCGCTGGCCCGCGGACCGGTCGGCCCGCTGGAGCGTCCCGACGCGCTGTTCACCGCCGCGCGCGCCGCCGGCCGACTGGCCGAGCTCGACGAGGCCTGCCGGGCGGCCGCCTTCCGCGGCGCCGTGGACGCCGCCCTGGTCGCGCCGCTGACCGTGTTCGTCAACGTCGAGCCCGAGGTGCTCGACACCGCGCCGCTGGCCGACCTGCTGGCCATCGCCGAGCGCGCCCCGGGCGACCTGCGGGTGGTCATGGAGATCACCGAGCGCGCCATCGCCGCGCGCCCGGCCGAGCTGCTGCGCACGGTGGAGCGCGTGCGCGAGCTGGGCTGGGCGATCGCGGTGGACGACGTCGGCGCGGAGTCGATGTCGCTGGCGTTCCTGCCGCTGCTGTGCCCCGACGTGGTCAAGCTCGACCTGCGCCTGGTGCAGGAGCGTCCCGGCCCGGCGGTCGCCGAGATCATGAACGCGGTCAACGCCTACGCCGAGCGCAGCGGCGCCGTCGTCCTGGCCGAGGGCATCGAGGACGAGGGGCACCTCCGGACGGCGCGCGGGCTGGGCGCCACGCTCGGCCAGGGCTGGTTCTTCGGCCGCCCGGCGCCCGGCCCGGCGGCCGAGCGGCCGGTCGGTGAGCTGGTGCTGCCGGGCGCGGGCCGGCCCACCGGCGCGGTCGGTGCGGTCTCGCCGTTCGCGTGCCTGCCCGACGACGTGCCGCTGCGGCGCGCGCCCAAGGCGCTGCTCATCGAGCTGTCCAAGCAGCTGGAGCGGGAGGCGATGCGCCTGGGCGAGACCTGCGTGGTGGCCGCGACCTTCCAGGAGTCCCGGCACTTCACCGTGTCGACCACCCAGCGCTACCGCGACCTGGTCGGGCGCACCGGCTTCGTGTGCGCGCTCGGCGAGGACCTGCCGGTCGAGCCGCTGCCCGGCCTGCGCGGCGCCCACCTCGACCCGGCCGACCCCGTCCGCGGCGAGTGGGACGTCGCCGTCCTGTCCCCGCACTTCAGCGCCGCGCTGCTCGCCCGGGACCTCGGCGACGACGGCCCCGACCTCGAGCGCACCTTCGAGTACGCGCTGACCTACGAGCGCACGACCGTGTCGCACGCGGCGTCCTCGCTGCTGTCCCGGGTGGCACCCCGCACCGGCGCCGCCCCGGAGACGGCGCCGGCCGCCGTCCCCCCGGCCGGCACCCCGGCGAGCCCGCCGGCCACCGGCCTGGCGGTGGGCACCACCGCGGCGGAGGTGCTGCTGCGCCGCGCGCTGGAGGCCACGCCGAGCGGGGTGACCGTCGTCGACATGCGGCTGCCCGACCAGCCGATCGTCTACGCCAACCCCGCCTTCGCCGAGCTCGCCGGGCTGCCCGTCGGCGAGATCCTCGGCCGCAACTGCCGGCAGCTGCAGAGCCCCGACACCGACCCGGGCGCGGTGGCCCGCATCCGCGCGGCGGTCGCGGAGGGCCGGTCCTGCCGGGAAACCGTGCTCAACCTGCGCGGACCGGAGCGCACGCCGTGGTGGAACGAGCTGCACCTGGCGCCGGTGCACGACGCCGACGGCACCGTCGTCCAGTACATCGGCGTGCAGGTCGACGTCACCTCCCGCGTGGAGGCCGAGCGCGCCCTGCTGCGCGAGCGGGACCGCACGTCGGCCGCGCTGGCCCGCATCCAGGAACTGGCCTGGACCGACCCGCTCACCGGCCTGCCCAACCGGCGGCGGCTGGAGGAGCAGGTCGAGTCGGCCATCTGGGAGGCCCGCGCCCGCGGCGACGCGCTCGGGCTGCTGTTCGTCGACCTCGACGGGTTCAAGGCGGTCAACGACCGGCTCGGCCACGCCGCCGGCGACGAGCTGCTGCAGGTGGTCGCCCGGCGGCTGCGCGACCGCGTCCGCCGCCGTGACCTGGTGGCCCGCCTCGGCGGGGACGAGTTCCTGGTCGCCCTGCCCGACCTCTCCCCGGGGACGGCGGCGGCCGAGGCCGGCCGGGTGGCCGAGGAGCTGGCCGCCTCCATCCGCCGTCCGGTGTCGCTGCGCGGCACCGAGGTGGGCGTGGGCGCCAGCATCGGGGTGAGCGTCTGCCCGGCCGACGGCGTCGTCTTCGCCGACCTGCTGCACCGGGCCGACCTGCACACGTACGACCGCAAGGCCGGGCGCGTCGTGGTCCGCGAGGCGCCGGCCCCGCCGGCGCTGGCCTGACCGCCGCCGTCCGGAGGGGCTCAGGCCCGCCCGGCGGCGTCCCGGGCGGCCTGCTCGACCTGCGCGTGGTGGGCGGCCCAGCCGGCGGCGTCCCCGCGGGTCAGGTTGTCGTCGTCCCGCCGCATGCCCACGGCGCCGTCGGCCATCTCGCGCAGGACGTCGGCGTGCCCGGTGTGCCGGTTGACCTCGGCGAGCACGTGCACCAGCAGCGTGTGCAGCGTGGGGTGCCGCCGCTCCTCGGGCCACCACGGCACCTCACCGGGAGCGTCGAGCGGCAGCTCCTCGACGGTGGCGTCAGCGTGCGCGGCGGCCCGGGCGTGGAGGTCGAGCACGTCCTGCCGGGACTCGTCCGCGGTGGCCCAGAGGTCGACGTCCGGCTCGGCGTCCTCGTCGTCCCACGGCATCGGCTCGGGGAACGGCCGGCCCATGACGTTGCCGAGGTAGCCGGCCTCGACGCAGGCCAGGTGCTTGACCAGGCCGAGCAGGTTGGTGCCGGTGGGGGTCAGCGGCCGCCGGACGTCGTACTCCGAGAGGCCCTCGAGCTTCCACAGCAGGGCCTCGCGCGCCGCCCGGAGGTAGCGCTGCAGGTCCGCCTTCGCCGTCGTCCCGTCCACGCCGGCCACCCTGCCAGGCCCCGGTGCAGGGTCCCGCGCCGAGCGTGCGAGGCGTGGGGGCACCGGGGTCCTCCTACTGGGCGAGCTGGGTGGTGTAGAGGCAGATGGCGGCGGCCGCGGCGAGGTTGAGGCTCTCCGCCCGGCCGCGCATCGGGATGCGCACCCGGGCGTCGGCGGCCGCGGCCAGCTCCGGTGGCACGCCGCGGGCCTCGTTGCCGAACAGCCACAGCACCGGCCCGGCCAGCAGGCCGGAGGCCGCGGCGTCGTCGAGGCCGGTCTCGCCCCCGCCGTCGGCGGCCAGCACCGTGACGCCGCGTTCCTGCAGGCCGGCCACCAGCGGGCCGAGCGGGGTGCTGCGGACGACGTCGACGTGGAACAGGCTGCCGGCGCTCGAGCGGACCGCCTTGCCGCCGTAGGGGTCGGCCGAGCCGGCGCCGAAGACGACCGCGCCGGCACCGCACGCGTCGGCGGTGCGCAGCACCGTGCCGGCGTTGCCGGGGTCGGCCAGGCCGGCCAGGCCGACGGCCAGTGACGGCGGGGCGTCGAGCAGCTGCCCGGCCGGGACGTCGCCGAGCGCGCAGACGGCGACCAGCCCCTGCGGCGTCACCGTCTCCGACAGCCCCGCCGCGGCCTTCTCGGTGACCCGCCGGACGGGCACCGGGGAGGTGGCCAGCAGGTCGGCGTGCGCCGCGGCGGCCGCCTCGGTGGCGAAGACCTCCCGGACGTCGCCGGACGCGGTCGCCAGCGCCTCGGACACCGCCTGGCGGCCCTCGGCGAGGAAGGCACCGGCGGCGTCGCGGCCGGCGCGCCGGGTCAGCTTGCGGGCCGCGGCCACCCGTCCCGACCGCTCGGTCAGCAGCTCGCTCACGTCGTCGTCCTCCCCCGCGAGACCGGCGGTCTCGCGGTCATCGGCCCCTCATCGCCACGAGACCGCCGATCTCGTGGGCGGGAGAGGCCGTCCCCGCACACGCCGACGCCGCCGGTGCCGGCCCGGGCGGGTCGGTCACCGACGGCGTCAGTGGTTGCTGGAGCGGCCCTCCTTCAGGCGGCCTGCTCGCCACCGGCCGGAGCCGCGGCGACGGCGGCGCGGGCGGTCTCGACCAGCGCGGCGAAGGCGGCGGGCTCGTTGACCGCGAGCTCGGCGAGCACGCGGCGGTCGAGCTCGATGCCGGCCAGCTTCAGGCCCTGCATGAACCGGTTGTAGGTCATGTCGTTCTGTCGGGCCGCGGCGTTGATGCGGGTGATCCACAGCTTGCGGAAGTCACCCTTGCGCACCTTGCGGTCGCGGTAGTTGTAGGTGGCCGAGTGGAGGATCTGCTCCTTGGCCTTGCGGTACAGGCGCGAACGCTGACCGCGGTACCCGCTGGCGGCCTCGAGGGTCGTCCGGCGCTTCTTCTGGGCGTTGACCGCCCGCTTCACGCGTGCCACGTGAAGTCTCCTCTCTGGTCGGGGAGGCGGGGTCTCAGATGCCCAGCAGCTTCTTGAGGTTCTTGGTGTCGGCCGGGGAGAGGACCTGGTCCTTCTCCAGCCGGCGCTTGCGCCGCGAGGACTTGTGCTCGAACTTGTGCTGGTTGTTGGCCTGCTCGCGCATGAGCTTGCCGGTGCCCGTCACGCGCACCCGCTTCGCGGTGCCCTTGTGGGTCTTCTGCTTCGGCATGTCCTCGTCGTCCTGTTCGTCCGTCTCTCGGCCCGGCGCTCGTGCCGTGCGGCAGCACGCAGCTGCCGCACGGCACCATCCGTCTGTGGTGGTGCGGTCCTGCGGTCCGACCGGTCAGGCCGTCGGGGCGTGACCCTCGGCTGCCCGGTCGGCCTTCGCCTGGCGGCGGGCGCCGTCGGTGGCGGCCTGGTTCCGGTGCGGGGCGATCACCATGACCATGTTGCGGCCGTCCTGCTTCGGGTTGGACTCGACGACGCCCAGCTCCTGGACGTCGGCGGCCAGCCGCTGCAGCAGGCGGTAGCCCATCTCCGGGCGCGACTGCTCGCGACCGCGGAACATCACGGTGATCTTGACCTTGTCGCCGCCCTTGAGGAAGCGCTCGACGTGGCCCTTCTTGGTCTCGTAGTCGTGCGGGTCGATCTTCAGGCGCAGCCGCATCTCCTTGATGACGGTGAGCGCCTGGTTCCGCCGGGCCTCGCGGGCCTTCTGGGCGGACTCGTACTTGAACTTCCCGTAGTCCATGAGCTTGACGACCGGCGGCCGGGCCATGGGCGCGACCTCGACGAGGTCCAGCTCGGAGTCCTGCGCCAGTCGCAGCGCCTCGCCGATCGGCACGATGCCGACCTGCTCGCCCTCGGGCCCGACCAGGCGGACCTCGGGGACACGGATACGGTCGTTGATACGGGGCTCGGTGATGGCCTCTCCTCTGCTTCTGCACGGTGAGGAGTCGCACCCGCCCGGGCACCGGAGCGACGCGGGCCCCGTGAGCAGGTGCTCACAGGGCCCGATCGCCGGTGCGGCACGGACCCGCGGGGGGTCGTGCACGTCGTGACGGGCCGGCCGGGGCGGGCCGGACCGTCACGATCCGGGACCTGGGCGCCTCGACGGCGCCAGGTGGGAGCGGGCTCCTCTTGGTCAGCGGCCCGGGGCGGGGCCGCTGGTGAGTGGTTCGCGCGCCTCGTGTAGCGGGGAGGCTCGCCCATGCTACAGCGCCCGTCGCCCGCCGGTCATTCCCCCACCGCCCGACCCCGTCCCGGGCCCCGCCCCGAGCCTGCGAACGGTGGGGAGGAGCGAGGCCCCCGTGCAGGGGCCCGCCGCGAGCCCGCGAGCGGTGGGGGGTACGGGGGTCCTTCCTCACTCCCAGAGCAGCGGGCCGGTGGCCGGGCTGGGGTGGGCGGCGCGGTGGGCCGCCAGCAACGCCCGCAGCCCCTCGACGGCGTCCGCCGCGCGCTCGCCGTCGGCGGCCTGCACGGCCACGACCGCGACCTCGTCGCCGTTGGTCAGCTCCAGGCTCGCCCACCGGGCGGACCGGTCGAAGCGCACCGACCGGACGACGTCCCAGGGCAGCTCGTGCCGGCCCAGCACGTTGCGCACCCGGACGCCGGCGGCGTCGGCGTCCAGCCGCGCCCGGCCGAGGAGCAGGATGCCGGCGCCCACGAACAGACCGAGGCCCAGCACCGCGACCTGGTCGGCGAGGCCGAAGGCCACCACGCCGGTCGAGGACGACGGCAGGAGCGCCGCGACGACGGCCATGACCGCCACGACCACCGCGGCGACCAGGGCGCAGAGCAGCCGCAGGCGGCGGGGGACGGCGGTGACGCGGTCGGGAGGTGGGGTCGGCACACCCCCATGATCCCAGCCGCGCGGCTGGCAGAGTGCCGGGCGTGGAGGTCACCGGACACGCTCAGCGGACGGCCTGGCGGGAACGCACGCTGCCGCCGGTCGAGCAGGTGCGGCCGGGTCTGTGGTCGGTGCCGGTGCCCATGGGCGGGCCGCTGCGCTGGGTGAACGCCTACGTCCTGGAGCTCGCCGGCGGCGGCCTCGGCCTCGTCGACACCGGCTGGGACGCCGACGAGAGCTGGGCGGCGCTGTGCGCGGGCCTGACCTCGCTCGGCGGGGACGTCACCGACGTGCGCGGTGTCCTCGTCACCCACCTGCACCTCGACCACGTCGGGCTGGCCGCGCGGGTGCGGGAGGCCTCGGGCGCCTGGGTGGCCATGCACCCGGCCGACGCCGACGGCATCGCCACGTTCACCGACCGCACGCCCGAGCAGCTGTGGGCCGAGGAGGTCGCCTTCCTGGTCGGGCTCGGCGCGCCGCCGGAGGACGCGCGCGCCGACGCCGGGACGCCCGAGCAGCGGGCCGGCCTGCTCCGGGTGGCCCGCCCCGACCGGCTGCTCGAGGACGGCGACCGGGCCGACCTGCCCGGCTGGTCGCTGCGCGCCGTCCACACGCCCGGGCACACCGCCGGGCACCTCTGCTTCGCCGACGAGGCGACCGGCCTGTTCTTCGCCGGCGACCACGTGCTCCCCCGGATCAGCCCGAACATCTCCACCCACGCCGGCGGCGCCGCCGACCCGCTGCGCGACTACCTCGGCGCGCTGGCCGCCGTCGGCGGGCGCCAGGCCGGCGAGGTGCTGCCCGGCCACGAGTGGCGCTTCCGCGGGCTGGCCGAGCGCACCCGCGAGCTGCGCGAGCACCACGAGCGCCGGCTGGCCGAGCTGCTGGCCGCCGTCCGCGCGAACCCCGGGTGCACGCCGTGGGACCTGGCCGCGCACCTGACCTGGTCGCGGCCCTGGGCGCAGTACGAGCGGCGGATGCGGATCTTCGCCGTCACCGAGACCGACGCCCACCTGCGGCTGCTGGCCAGCCGCGGGCTCGTCGTCGGCGACGGCGGCACGGTCCCGGCCTGGACGGCGGCACCGGTCCGCTGAGGGTGGTTCGGGGGATAGCCTGGATCCGCCAACAGGCCGCGGCACCTCGAGCCCACGATGGCGCCACGGCCGGTCTCGATGAGGTGCCCGTGCACCAGGACGTCAATCGCTCCCTCCCCCTGGCCGACGAGCTGTCGGTCGTCTTCGCCCGCATGTCGGGTCTGCTGCTGTCCGAGGAGACCGTGGCGACCGCGGTGGGCCTGCTCAGCTCGCTGACGCAGGAGACCGTCCGAGGGGCGGTGGGAGCCGGCGTCTCGATCGTCGACGACTCGGGGCGGCGCTCGTCGGGGTCGACCGACTCCCGGGTCGAGCACGCCGACGGCCTGCAGTACGAGCTCGACGAGGGCCCGTGCCTGGCCGCGACCGCCCGCCGCACGCTGGTGCGCGCCGACGACCTCGCCGACGAGCCGCGCTGGCCGCGTTGGGCGGCGGCCGCCGCGGAGCTGGGACTGCTGTCCGCGATGAGCGCGCCGATGGTGGCCGGGGACCGCGTCCTGGGCGCCCTCAAGGTGTACGGCGCCGAGCCCGGCGCGTTCACCGACCAGGACGCCCAGGTGCTCACCCTCTCCGCGGCCCAGGCGGCGCTGCTGGTCACCCACGTCATGACCCGGGAGCGTTCACGGCGGGCCAGCGACGAGCTGCGGCAGGCGCTGTCGTCCCGCGACCTGGTGAGCACGGCCAAGGGCGTGCTGATGGCCCGGCACGGCGTCGGGGAGGAGACCGCTCTGACCATGCTGCTGTCCCGCTCCGGCGGGGAGGGCGTGCCGCTGCGGCAGGCGGCCCGGTCCGTGATCGACTCCGCCGTCCGCCGGCGCCGGTGATGCCGTCGCAGGGGCAGGTCCCCCTCGACGCCCAGCGTGCCGGGCTGCGGGCCGCGCTCCGGCACGCCGACCTCACCGTCGAGCAGCTGTGGACGCGGTACTTCGGCTACGGCGGCAACGCGGACCTGATCGACGTCGAGGCGCACCTGACCGGGCTGGTGCGCCTGCCGGACGTCGACGGCGACCTGCTGGCGGTCGCGGTCAACGAGCGCCTCGACGAGTTGTCCGCGGCCCGCCGCGTCCCCTACACCCGGCTGCTGCGCCCGCCCCGCCCCACCACCGGTCCGCTCGCCGCGCTGCTGGAGCTGCTCGAGTCCGCCCGCACCAGCCCGCCGGACCGGGTGGTCCCGCTCGCCGTGCGGGCCGGCCGGGTCCTCGGCGTCGAGGTCGCCGTCCACGTCGTCGACCACGAGCAGCGCCGGCTGGTGCGGCTCCCGGGCGACGGCCTGCCGCCCACCGGACCGGTCTCCGTCGACGGCACCCTGCCCGGCCGTGTGTTCCGGTCCGGACAGCTCCTGCCCTCGGAGGCCGGGGGTCTGCCCCGCCTGTGGGTGCCGCTGCTCGACGGCGCCGACCGGATCGGCGTCCTCGAGGCACGGGTGTCCACGGTCCGCGACCTGGAGGACCCCGGCCTGCGCGAGCAGTGCTGGTGGCTGGCGTCGACGGTCGCGCACCTGCTGTCCTCGATGGGGGTCTACGGCGACGTCCTGGAGCGTCACCGGCGCAGTCGCCCGCGCTCGCCCTCGGCCGAGCTGATCTGGCAGCAGCTGCCCCCCCTCACCGCCGCCACCGACGGCTTCGTCCTGGCCGGCCTGCTCGAGCCGAGCAGCGACGTGGGCGGTGACGCCTTCGACTACGCCCTGGCCGAGGACACCGTGTCGATGACCGTCCTCGACGCCATGGGGCACGGACTGGGGGCCGGGCTGATGGCCGCCGCGGCCCTCGCCGCCGCCCGCAGCGCCCGGCGGGACGGGCGCGGCATCCACGAGCAGGCCGGTGCCGTCGACGAGGTGGTCGCCGCCACGTTCCCCGACAGTGCCTTCGTCACCGGCGTGCTGGCCGAGCTCGACCTGGCCTCGGGGCGGCTGCGCTACGTCCGCGCCGGTCACCCCTCACCGCTGCTGCTGCGGGACGGACGGGTCGTCAAGGAGCTGAGCGGGGGGCAGCGGATGCCCTTCGGGATCGGGACGACGGGCTTCGCCGTGGCCGAGGAGGTGCTCGAGCCCGGGGACTGGCTGGCGCTCTACACCGACGGCGTCACCGAGGCGCGCGACGCCGCCGGGCAGTGGTTCGGCGAGCAGCGGCTGGTCGAGTTCCTGACCCGGGCCGTCGCGGACGGGCAGCCGCCACCGGAGACCGCCCGGCGGCTGATGCGCGCGGTGCTCGAGCACCAGGGCGGATTGCTGCAGGACGACGCCAGCGTGCTGCTCGCCTGCTGGGCCGCGCGCTGACGCACCGGCGGCACGTCCTCCCGCACGGCGCGGGTGCCGGCGTGGTCACCACGGCGACGTCACACCGCGGCGTCACACGACGGCAACGCGGAGCACGCACCATGGGCAGGTGACCTCCTCCCCCGCCGCACCCGAGCAGGCGCCCGCCGAGCCGGCCGTCCCCGGGCCCGTCGGCCCGGCACCGCTGGCCGGCTACACGGTGGCCGTGACCGCCGCGCGGCGCCGCGAGGAGCTCGGCGCGCTGCTCGACCGCCGCGGGGCCCGGGTGGTCTACGCCCCCGCGATCCGGATCGTGCCGCTGGCCGACGACGCCGAGCTGGTCGCCGTCACCGAGGCGGTGCTGGCCGCGCCGGTCGACCTCGTCGTCGCCACCACCGGGGTCGGCTTCCGCGGGTGGCTCGAGGCCGCCGACGCCTGGGACCTGCCGCTGGTCGAGCACCTGCGCCCGGCCCGGGTGCTGGCCCGCGGGCCCAAGGCGCGCGGTGCGATCCGCGGCGGCGGGCTGGTCGACGCGTGGTCTCCGCCGTCGGAGTCCTCGGCCGAGGTGCTCGAGCACCTGCTCTCCGGCGCCGAGGGCCCGCTGGCCGGGCGGCGCATCGCCGTCCAGCTGCACGGCGACCCGCTGACCGACCTCGTCGACGCGCTGCGGGCCACCGGCGCGGAGGTGCTCACCGTCCCCGTCTACCGGTGGGTGCTGCCCGAGGACGTCGCCCCGCTGCGCCGGCTGGTCGGCTCGGTGGTGGCCGGCGCGGTCGACGCCGTGACGTTCACCAGCGCCCCCGCCGCCGCGAGCCTGCTGGGCATGGCCGCCGAGATGGGACTGCGGGACGAGGTGGTCGCCGCGCTGACCGGCCCGGTGCTGGCCGTGGCCGTCGGCGCGACGACCGCCGGACCGCTGACCGCCGCCGGCGTGCCGACCGTGCAGCCGGAGCGCTCCCGCCTCGGCGCGCTGGCCCGCGAGGTCGTCGCCCGGCTGCCCGAGCGCGACCCGGTGCTGCGCGTGGGCGGCGGGGACCTGCAGGTGCGGGGGTACGCCGTGGTGCTCGAGGGCCGGCTGGTCGAGCTGCCGCCGGGCTCGATGGCGGTGCTGCGGGCACTGGCCGCGCGTCCGGGGGCCGTCGTCGCCAAGGCCGACCTGGTGCGCGGCCTGCCCGGTGGCGGGGACGGCCACGCCGTCGAGATGGCCGTCACCCGGCTGCGGGCCGCGCTCGGCCCCGGCGTCGTCGAGACCGTGGTCAAGCGCGGCTACCGCCTCGCCCTGTGAGCGTGCACTTCCGCGGAGATGCCCGGGGCATCTCCGCGGAAGTGCACGTCGTCAGACGCCGGCGGTGCGGGACGTCGGCCGGAGGTAGACCACCCAGGTGACGACGACGCAGACGGCGTAGAAGGCGATGAAGGCCACGTAGGCGCCGTCCCCGCTGCCGGTGGTGAGGAACGACTGGCGGAAGGCCAGGTTGACCAGCACCCCGCCGAAGGCGCCCACCGCGCCGGCGATGCCGATGAGCGCCCCCGACATGCGCAGCGCCCACCGGTCGGCGTCCGTGCTGTCCCCGCCCGCGGCGACGGCCTGCTGGGCCTGGGTGCGGAAGATCGCCGGGATCATCTTGTAGGTCGAGCCGTTGCCGATGCCGCTGAGCACGAACAGCAGCACGAACCCGACGACGAACAGCGGCAGCGACTCCACCCGGCTGGCGGTGAGGACGACCCCGGCGCCGGCGGCCATGGCCACGAAGTTCCAGCAGGTGATGCGGGCGCCGCCGAACCGGTCGGCCAGCGAGCCGCCGAGCGGGCGGATGAGGCTGCCCAGCAGCGGCCCGAGCCAGGTCAGCGACGCCGCGGCCAGCGGGGTGGCGAAGTCCGCGGCGAACTGGTTCTGCAGCACCTGCCCGAAGGCGAACCCGAAGCCGATGAACGAGCCGAAGGTGCCGATGTAGAGGAACGACATGATCCAGGTGTGCGGCTCGCGGGTGGCCTCGCGCATGGCCCGCGGCTGGTTGCGCGCCGTCGTCAGGTTGTCCATGAGCAGGGCCGCGCCGACGGCGGCGACGACGATGAGCGGCAGGTAGACGAACAGCACGATCCGGGGGTGCTCGGCGCCGGCGGTGGCCAGCACGAGCAGGCCGACGAGCTGGATGACCGGGACGCCGAGGTTGCCGCCGCCGGCGTTGAGGCCGAGCGCCCAGCCCTTGAGCCGGTCGGGGTAGAAGGCGTTGATGTTGGCCATCGAGCTGGCGAAGTTGCCGCCGCCGACACCGGCCAGGCAGGAGACCACCAGCAGGGTCGTGTAGGAGACGCCGGGCTCGAGGACGACGGCGGTCGCGATCGTGGGCACCAGCAGTAGCGCGGCGCTGACGATCGTCCAGTTGCGGCCGCCGAACTTGGCGACGGCGAAGGTGTAGGGCAGCCGGACGAACGCGCCCAGCGCGGTGGGCAGCGTGGTGAGCAGGAACTTGCCGGCCGGGTCGATGCCGTAGACGGACTCGGGCAGGAAGAGGACGACGACCGACCACAGGCTCCAGATCGAGAAGCCGACGTGCTCGGAGAACACCGAGAAGAACAGGTTGCGGCGGGCGACGCGCTTGCCGGTCGACTCCCAGAAGGCGGGGTCCTCGGGGCGCCAGTCGTCGACCCAGTGACCACCGCGGGGCGGGGCCGGAGGTGCGCCGGCGCGGGTGTCCGGCGCGGCGGACGTGGTGCGGGTGGGGGCGGCCATGGTCCGGGAGCGTCGCCGTCGGCCGTTTCCCCTCCGTCGCCGTGGGGCTGTCCTTCTGTTCCGTTGTGCTCACCGCCCCTGCCCCCCTGTGGTGAGGGCGCCGGCCGCGGCCCGACGCCGGACGCCGCGACCGGCGATGATCGCTGTCGTGCAGGAGAACGCGGAGGCAGCGCCCGGGCGCGCGCTGGTGGAGTCCGGCGAGCTGGTGGCCGGGACGATGGCGCGCACGGCGGCCGGGCTGCTGTTCGACGCGGGGTCGTCGCGGGTGCAGCTCGACGCCGGGCTGGCGGTGTGGCTGCGGCG
>NZ_JBFNXQ010000067.1:0-28913 GCF_041018925.1 Geodermatophilus maliterrae | reverse complement strand
CTGAACCGTGCCGCGTCGCAGGCGTTCCGAGCAGGCATGCCCTCGTACAGGTGAGCCCGCCCTTGCGGGTGCAGCCCGCGCGGTGAGTCCGGCTACAAAGCACAAGATCATCGATGCCGCCACGGTCGAGGCGGAACCCAGGCCTCAGGACCAGCGCCGTCTGGCCGCCATCAAGGTCTCGGCGCGTGTTGAGCCGTAGTACGTCAGGTCGCCGGGCAGTGCCTCGCTTGCGCACGAGACCCCATGTCCACAGAAGACGGGCCCATTGCGTGGCGCGGGGATGACTGCCGCGCTGCCGGCGTCGGGATGCGGCCGGTCGTTGCCCGGGACGGCCGCGAGCCCTCAGGTCGGGTCGAAGAGCCGGCCGAGGTCAGCCGGATCAGCGGGGCGGCCGAGGTACGTGCCCTGCCCGGCGTCGCAGTCCAGCTCCCGCAGGATGGTGACCTGAGCCTGCGTCTCCACGCCCTCGGCGGTGACCGTGAGGCCGAGCAGGTGGGCCAGCGAGACGATCGACCCGACGAGCTGGACGTCGACGGGGTCAGCCTCGTCCTCGCAGCGCAGTCCGCGGAGGAAGGAGCCGTCGAGCTTGAGCTCGTCGAGCGGCAGCCGCCGCAGGTAGGCGAGGTTGGAGTAACCGGTACCGAAGTCGTCGATGGCCAGGCGCACCCCCATCTCGGAGAGCGCCTCGAGGGTGTGACCGGTGAGCGGGTCGGTGCCGATGACCGCGCTCTCCGTGATCTCGAGCTGGAGCTGCTGGGGGTACAGCCCGCTGTCGGCGAGCGCCGCACGGACGTCGTCGACCAGGTGCTCGTCCCGGAGCTGCCGGCTGGCAAGGTTGACGCTGACGAACGGGCCGCTCCTGCCGGCTCCGAACCAGGAGAACGCCTGTCGGCAGGCAACCCGGAGCACATGCCGGCCGAGGGGGACGATCATCCCCGACTCCTCCGCCAGGCCGACGAAGCTCTCGGGGCCGAGGAGCCCCATGCGCGGGTGCTCCCACCGGACGAGCGCCTCCACCCCGTGCAGCCGGCCGTCGGCCAGGCGCCGCAGGGGCTGGTAGTGGACCAGCAGGTCCTCCCCCGCCAGCGCCGCGGGCAGAGCGGAGGACAGCCGGTACCGGGTGATCTCCCTGGCGTCGCGCTCCGGCTCGAACAGCGCCCACTGGCTCCTGCCGTCCGCCTTGGCCCAGTACAGCGTCATGTCGGCAGCACGCAGCAGCTCCGCCGGGTCGACGTCGCCGATCGACCGCTCCACCACACCGACGCTGGCGGTGATCTCGACCCGACGACCACCCAGCTCCACCGGCTGCGCCACCGCGGCGAGGACCTCCTCCGCGAGCGCGACCAGCTGCGCGCTGCCCGACGTCCCCGGGACGAGGACGACGAACTCGTCCCCGCCGAGCCGAGCGACCGACAGCCCGCGGTCGCGCACCACGGACTCGAGGCGCTGGGCGACCGCCACGAGCAGCTGGTCACCGACCTCGTGTCCCAGCGTGTCGTTGACCGCCTTGAAACCGTCGAGGTCGAGGTAGCACAGTCCCACCCGCGCACCCGGCGCCGTCCGGGCGAAGACGGCGTCCAGGTGGGCGAGGAACGTCCTCCGGTTGGGCAGTCCGGTCAACGCGTCGTGCTGGGCCTCGAACTCGAGCTGGCGTCGCAGGTGGCGCAGCGCCGTGACGTCGTGGATCAGCGCCAGCTGGTAGCGGGGCCGGCCGTCCCCGTCACGGAGCAACGACACCGTGAGGTCGGTCCACACCGACTCGCCGTCGGACTTGAGGAACTGCTTCTCGAGCCGGAAGTGCCCCCGTTCCCCACGGATCAGCTCGCCGTAGAGCCGCCACACGTGCTCGACGTCGGCGGGGTGCATGAACTCCTGTACGGAACGGCGGCGGAACTCCTCGACCGGATGACCCAGGAGCCGGACCAGGGCCGGGTTGACCTCCAGGATCCGGCCGTCCAGGTCGCCGATCCCGATCCCGATCGCAGCGCCCTCGAAGACCGCGCGAAAGCGCTCCTGGCTGACGTGCAGCGCCTCCCGCACCTGCTCCCTGGCCGCCGCGGCCGCGGCCAGGATCTCCTCCTGTTCCCGCAGCGCCCGTTCCTGCAACGCCGCACTGAAGCCCTCGGCGACCGCCGCCACAAGCGCGTGCCACCGGCGGTCGGGAGGTGCAAGGTCGCGCGGCACCTCCTGTCCACCGGACGACTCCGCCCGGCCCGCGGCTGCGCCGGTGCCAGGCCCGCCGTCCAGGAGCACGCCCAGGGTCTGGGAGAGCGACTGCGGGTTGGTGAAGTGGGCGTCGACCAGGGCAGCCCCCACCCGCCTGCCGACGGACCCCGGGTGGACCGGCGGCTCGTCGAGCGCGGCGAGGAGACGGTGCAGCAGGCCCCGCAGGAGCTCCTCGAGCTCGTCCGGCTGCAGAGGCACGTAGCTGGTCCCGGCGACGGCGTCGGCCCACCGCGCGGCGAGGGCACCGACGGGGTCCAGGGAGACGGTGGCACCCGCCCGGTCCCCGTCGTCCCGGGAGCCCGCCACCGCCGTGCTCACGTACGGCGGCCGACCCCGGCGAAGCCGGTGGTCCGCTCCGGGTGCCGGGCCGCCGCGTCGGGGTCGTCCGGCCGCCAGAGCGGCAACCACACCAGCCCGGGGTCGACGAGGTCGAAGCCCTCGAAGAACCGCGTGATCTCCTCACGGCTGCGCATCGTCATCGGCGTCGGGGTGCGGCTGTAGAGCTCGCGGTGCGACGCGGCCGCCTCGGGACGTCCGTCGGCGCTGGCGTGGGACAGGACGAGGTGACTGCCCGGGGCCAGCTCGTCCCGAATCCGTGCCACCGCCCCGAAGGGGTCGTCCGCGTCGCTCAGGAAGTGCAGGACGGCGACCACGAGCACCGCGATCGGCTGGTCCAGATCGAGCGTCGTCCGGACCGCCGGGTCCTCCAGGATCGTCTCCGGCGCGCGCAGGTCGCCATGGACCACCGCGGTCTGCTCGTCACCGGTCAGGATCGCGCGGCTGTGGGCCACCGCCACCGGGTCGCTGTCGACGTACACGACGCGGGCCCCCGGGTGCACCTGCTGCGCGGCCTCGTGCACGTTGCCCACGGTGGGGATGCCGGAGCCGATGTCGAGGAACTGGGTGGTGCCCCGTTCCGCCAGGTGGCGCACCGCCCGGCGCAGGAACGCACGGTTGGCGTGCATGATCACGGGTAGGTCCGGCCACAGGGAGATGGCCTCCCGCGCCATGCGCCGGTCGACCTCCAGGTTGTGCGAACCCCCGAGGTAGTAGTCGTACACCCGGGCCGCACTCGGGCGACTCAGGTCGACCTCGGCCGGGACCCAGCTCGGACGGTCCATCCTCCGTACCCCTCTTCCAATGCCGGCTCTCCACCTCAGCGGCCCGAGACGGACGGCTGGCTTCGGTTGCACCCGCATCTGTACCCGAAGATCTGGCCGTCCGGCCTCCAGCATGACCGGAATTCGAAGGACACGCCGGGTGCCTTGAGTGACCTCCTGGCCGCGGACAGGCAGGCAGCCGCCGCGGACGCCGGCTTGGCGGGGGGATGGGGCGCATACCGTCGTTGCCGAGCTGGCCGATCATGCGATCGGCTGCTCCCGCGGCGGGCTGACCACCAAGGTCAACGCGCTGGCCGATGGGCGGGGTCGGCTACTGGTGGTGCTGTTGACCGCCGGCAACACCCATGACACGACGATGTTCGCCCCGCTGCTGGCCGCGCTGCGGGTCGCCCGCACGGGGCCGGGTCGGCCGCGGACCCGGCCGGACTACCTGGTCGCTGACAAGGGCTACAGCTCGAGGGCAAATCGGCGGCTGCTGCGCGCCCGCGGCATCGGCCACACCATTCCGGAGAAGGCCGACCAGGCCGCCCATCGCCAACGGCGCGGGTCGGCCGGCGGCCGCCCACCGGGCTTCGACCCCGGCCGCTACGCCCGCCGCAACGGCATCGAACGCGGCTTCTGCCAGCTCAAACACTGGCGCGGCTGGCCACTCGGTATGACAAGCACGCCCGCAACTACGCCGGCGCGATCACCCTCGCCGCACTGCTGACCTGGCCACCGTGATCCGCCAGACACGTCCTAAGATCGTTGTCGACCCAGGGCCGCGTCAAATTCGGCGAAGTAGCGGCCTGAACTGGGCGGATGTAGGCCGGCACGGCCATGTGGTGGTCTGAGGTTCCCTACGCCGTCGACCGCCAGCGAGAAGGCCCGTGCCCGCGACTTCATCTTCCCCGTCCGCGTTGATTCCCGCGGTGAAAGCCGCGGACTTGCCGTCGGCGCCGCTGTAGGCGGCCGACTCGATCCGGCTACTGCAGGTCCTGGCGTCGGTTCCTGATCCTCGCGGCCCTGGGGCCGTCGTCACGGTCTGCAGTCGGTGCTGCTGCTCGCGCCGCAGGCGGTGATGGCCGGCGCGAATTCGTGGGTGGCGATCGCCTAGAGGTCCTTAACGGCGGACGTTAGGAGCCTGCTGACAGCCGGTGCTGCCTGCGCTATGCCAGAGGCATGAGGTATCCCGATGGTGGCGGGCTGGACGCCGACGAGCGTGCCCGCCGGGAGCGGGTGCGACTGGCCGCAGCCGAGTACTTCGAGGCCGGGGCCACCGACCGAGAGGTGGCCGAGCGCTTCCGGGTGACCCGGATGTCGGCCAACCGCTGGCACCGCGCGCTGAGCGCCGGCGGCCGCCCGGCCCTGGCCTCCAAGGGCCCCGGCGGGGCGCACTGCAAGCTCAGCGGCGTCCAGCTCGACGAGCTGCAGGCGGTGCTCGACGCCGGCCCTGCCGTGGCCGGCTGGGTCGATCAGTGCTGGACGCTGCCGCGCATCGCCGAGGTCGTCCGGACGAGGTTCGGCGTGGACTACACCTTGGCCGGGCTGGACCTGCTGCTGCACCGGCTGGGCTGGAGCGTGCAGGTGCCCGCTCGCCAGGCCGCCGAACGGGACGAGGAGCAGATCGCCGTCTGGCGGGAGGAGACCTGGCCGCAGATAAAACGACGGCGGCGGACCTGGGCGCCTGGGGAGTCGTCGAAGACGAGTCCGGTCAGGGGCTGAGGCCGCCCAAGGGTCGTACCTGAGGCCGGCGTGGCCGCACGCCGGTGGTGAGAGTCAGTTCGGCGAACAGCCCGCGGCTGTCGTTGGCTGCGCTGTTGGCCGCCAGACCCGGACATCGGCCCCGACTGATCTTTCGCACTCACCGCTACCGGCGCGGCGGCGGGCGCGAGCCCCGGCGCAAGGGGTTCACCGAGGCCGACCACGCCGCCCTGCTCGACGCCGCCCACTTCCAGCTAGGCGGACCGATCGTGGGAGTCTGGGACAACCTCAACACCCACGTCAGCGTGGCGATGGCCAAGAGCATCGCCGCTCGACCGTGGCTGACGGTGTTCCGGCTACCGCCGTATGGCCACGAGCTCAACCCGGTCGAGCCGGTGTGGTCGCACCTGAAGCGGTCGCTGGCCAATCTGACCAAGCACGACCTGGCCGAACTGACCGCGCCGGCCAAGACCCGGCTGCGACGGATGCAGTACCGCTCCGGGCTGCTGGCCGGCTTCTTCGCCAGCACCGGACTTGAGTTCGGATCCTTTCTGTAACCCCCGCCCTCAACGATCTCTAGAAGGCGAACCTCAACCGGGATCGTCGCAGGACACAGCACGTGCCCCCGGTTGCCGTCCCGTAAGGCCCGCCCGGTGAGCCGTCCCACACAGGGAGGACAACAGGGACCCCTCCACCGGTCGAGCCGCGTCGTCCGCTGGCCGCTCGACACCTACGCCACTGCTTCGCAGACAGGTGCTGCGTGACCGCGAACCGGTGCCATCGCAGAGCCCAACGTCACCAGACAGTCGGCATTCTGCATGCAATCAACAATCGCCACAAGCGATCAACGCGATGACACCTACGACGACTTGCCGCCCATAACGCCCAATCCATACCGCTGCTCCTCAAGCCTTCACTGAAGAACGGCACGCATGCTACCAATATTGGTAGTCCGGGCCCCGCTTCGCGGGGCCCACTGCCGTTTCCGGGGGTGGCGTGTTGGTCATTGTTGGGTGGCGTTGATAAATGCACGGCGGCCTCAAAATTTACGCCGGCGCGCCAGCGGCGGCCCGCCACTACGTGGAGGCCGGCCGGGGCCGGGTCGATGACTACTACCTGACCGAGGGCGCTGGGATTGCGCGCCGCTACACCGCCGGTGGCGGGCGGGTGGCCGAGCTCGCCGCGCTGGCCGGAGATGGCTACGAAGCGTGGGTGACCGGCCGGGACCCCGACACCGGAGAACCGCGGGGTCGGCTGCGGACCGACGAGCGGGCGGTGCGGTTCGTCGAGGTGGTGGTCAATGGCCCCAAGTCCTGGTCGCTGGCCGCCGCCCTGCACCCCGATACTGCCGCCGCCTACGACGCCGCGCAGGACCGCACCGCGGCCCAGATCATCGGCTGGCTCTCGCAGCACGTCACCACCCGGGTGGGGCCGCGCGGCGGGCAGGTGCAGGTTCCGGTCGAGGTGCTGGAGGCGGTGACGGTGCGGCACCACACCTCCCGGGCCGGGGATCCGCACCGGCATCTGCACCTGCAGGTCAACGCCCGGGCGTTCGCCGCCGGGCGATGGCGGGGGCTGCATACCGTGGGCGTGCGGGACTTCCTCGCCGCGGTCAACGGGATCGGGCACGCCGCGGTCGCCTGCGACCCGCAGTTCCGGGCTGCGCTGGCCGCGCACGGCTACACCGTGGACGGAACCGGAGACGTGCCGGAGCTGGCGGCCTACGCCGCGGCGTTCAGCGCGCGAGCCGCGCAGATCGCCCGGAATGTGGACCGCTACGAGCGGGAGTGGACGGCCGCGCACCCCGGTGAGGTGCCCGGGCCGGGGCTGCGGCGGGCCTGGGATGCCCGGGCCTGGGCCGAGGGCCGCCCGGACAAGGTCACCCCACAACCCGGTACCGACCTGACCTCGCGGTGGGTGGCCGAGCTGGCCGCCTTGGGCTACCGGGAGCCCGGGCGCCCCGTCGACCTAACCCCGGCTCCGGTTGGCGGGCTGGACCGGAATGACGCGGTCGAGCGCGTGCTTGCCCGGCTGGCCGCCGCCCGCTCGGCGTGGAACGCCGCCGATGTCCGCGGCGAGGTCGAGCAGCTGATCGCCGCCGCGGGCATCGTCGTGGACGCCGCGGTCCGCATCGAGTTGGCCGAGGACCTGACCGCACGCACGATGGCGCGGTGTGTGCCGCTGCTGGACCGCGACGACAGGCAGGCTGCGGTGCCCGAGCACATCCGAGCATGGACCTCCCAGCCGGTGCTCGACGTCGAGGACGACCTCACGGCTCGATTCGCCGCCCGCAGCGCTCCTCCCGCGGCCGATCCGTGGCCAGGGTTTGAGCCGGCGCTGCCGCTCACCGCGCTGGCGCGGCTGGACGCCGGCCAAGCGGAAGCGGCCACCTCGCTGGCCGGTGACCGGCCGCTGATCCTGATCGAGGGCGCGGCCGGTGCGGGCAAGACCACCCTGCTGGCCGCCGCCCGCGACCTGCTCGCAGCCCAAGGCCGCCGGTTGACCGTGGTCACTCCGACGCTGAAGGCGGCCAAGGTCGCCGCCACCGAAGTCGGCACCACTACCGGATCGGCGGCGTGGGTGGCCTATCAGCACGGCTGGCGCTGGGACGACGGCGTCTGGACCCGGCTGTCCCCCGGCCAGACCGACCCGGTCACCGGTGTCCCTCATGCCGGCCCAGAGGCTGGGGCAAGGCTTGCTCCGGGGGACCTGCTGGTCGTCGACGAGGCGGGAATGCTCGACCAGGACACCGCTCGCGCCCTCCTCACCGTCGCCGACGAGGCCAGGATCCGGTTAGCGCTGCTGGGCGATCGGCACCAGCTGGCCGCGGTTGGCCGCGGCGGCGTCCTGGACCTCGCCGCCGAGCGGGTCGACCCGGCCGGCCACCTGATGCTGGACACGGTGCACCGGTTCACCCGCACCGACGATGCCGGCCGGATGGAGCCAGACGCCGAGTACGCCGAGCTGACCCTAGCGATGCGCACCGGCGAGGACCCGGGCGCGGTGTTTGACGCGCTGGCCGTCCGCGGCCGGATCAGCCTGCACCCCAACGCCGCGGCGCTGCAGGAGGCGCTCGCCGCCACCTCCGCCACCTCCTACAGGGTCGGTGAACAGGTGGCGGTGGTCGTCGACACCCGCGAGCAGGCCGCCGAGCTCAGCGCCGCCATCCGCGACCGGCTGGTCACCGACGGGCAGGTCGATGACACCCGGATCGTCACCACCCGAAGCGGGCAGCGGATCGGGGTCGGAGACCGGGTCGCCACCCGCCGCAACGACCGTGACCTCAGCGTGGCCAACCGCGACACCTGGACCGTCACCGCCGTCGGCCAGGGCGGTTGCCTGACTGTCATCCCGGCCGACGTCACCCCCATCAACGCCGTCCCGTCCGGTGTCACCCCGGCGAGGGTGGGGGAGCGGGTGCTGCCCGCCGGCTACGTCACCTCACACGTGGAGCTGGCCTATGCCTCCACCGCGCACGGCGCGCAGGGCGACACCGTGTTGACCGGACACCTGGTGGTCGGTGAGCACACCGGGGCGGCGTCGGCCTATGTCGGGATGACCCGCGGCCGCACCGCCAACACCGCCCACCTCATCGCCACCGACCCCGACCAGGCGCGCGAGCAGTGGATCGCCGTCTTCGACCGCGACCGCGCCGACCTCGGCCCCGGCCACGCCGCGCAGCTCGCCGCCGCCGAGGCGGCCCGCTACGCCACATCCCGCCCGCTCGACCGGGTGCTGGCCGACCTGCACGCGGCCTGGACGGTCGAGCAGCGCTGCCTCGACCATCTTGCCGCCTTGGAGCCGTGGTGTGACGCGCTGCGCCAAGCCGTGGTGCTGGAGACCCCCCACAGCGGCGAGCTGGCCCGGCTGGACGCCGATTCCCGGCAGGCGAGCCTGGCCGCCCAGCAGGCGACGCAGCGGGTGCAGGCCGCCGGTGCCGCCCTAGCCGAGGCCGCCGACCGCATCCGGGAGGGGCTGCTCGCCACCTGGGACGCCGAGCGCGGAGCAGCCCGCGCCGCGGCCCGGGCGGTGCTCGACGGGCCCGGCTGGTGGGGGCTCAAGCGCGCACCCGTCACCCGGGCCGGGGAACAGCTGGCCGGCTGGGCCGATCGGTGGCGCCCGCACCTGCCCGGACTGCCCACCGACATCGAACAGCTGGCGCGGGTGGCTGACCGGTTTGACGACCGGCCTGCGCTGTGGCGAGCGTTCGACACCCCCGCCCGCCGGGCGGCCGAACAGCAGCATCCCGAACAGCCCGGGCTGTGCGCCGCCGCCGAGGCCGCCCGGCGGGCCGGCGAGCAGGCCCAGGCCGCGCTGGCCGAGGCGCAGCACCGGCGCGCCGAACGGCTCGATCCGCTCGGACCGATCGCCTGGGCAGCCGATCCGGCAGGGCGGCTGGCCGCCCTCGAGCGGTCCGTCGCCACCACCTGGCACGAGCTGGCCGCCGCCCGGGCCCGCATTGCCGACCTGCAGGCGGACCCGGCTCCGCTGGGCCAACCGCCCGACCGGCTCAGCGCAGCCCGCGACACCTGGCGTGACCGCTACGACACCGAGCAGCACCAGCGCCGAGCCGCCACGCGGGGGCTGGCCGGCTACCTCGTACCTGTCCCGCGGCCCGAGTCAGAGCGCCACGGGCCACGACCCGCGCGCGGTGTCACCCCGAGCCTCGGGCGGTGAGCGAACCCGCACCCCGGCCTGTGCCGGGCCCGGGCGGGCGCTGCAGGAGAACTGAAGAACTACTGACGGACCCGCCGACCTCCGGCAGGTCCCTGCCGGAGCCGGTCCCCTGCCGGACGCCACCGCTCGGCGCCGCCCCCGACGGCGGACCGTGACCCGGCGGCTCTCACGTGCTGAGTCACCGGCCACCGGAGACGCACCGGAGCAAAGCAGGAGATCGACCGGAGAAGTTGGCTGTGCGCTGTCACCAACGGCCGCGAAACGGCGCCTTCTACAGGTGGACGGCCACCCAGATTCGCCCAGCCCCCGGAGACAGCCATGAACGACCAGACCCCCGGCCCCGATCACACCGCCGAGCTGCTCACCATCACCGAAGCAGCCCAGCTGCTGCGCGCCCCCGTCGCCACCCTGCGGTACTGGCGCCACCTGGGCACCGGCCCGCACAGCTTCCGCCTCGGCCGCCGCGTCCTCTACCGGGCCGAGGACCTACGCAGCTGGATCGACGCCCAACACGGTCAGGCTGCCCCCGGCCCGGGGGGCTCGCGATGAGCCTGCACCCCCATCGGCGCTCTCACCGGGATACGGGAGGCGCTGCCCGTCAGACTGGTGCACCCCGCGGCGGCGCACTCGGGCCCTACTGGAGGAATCGGGAAGGTCAGCGTCCCACTCTCCCAGCGGGCGACCGCTGACATGGCCCAGGCTCTGCACGGAGAAGCGATGTCCCCGGCACCGGCCGACGGGCGTCCACCACCCAGCGACTCCGGTCAGCTGCTCACCATCGGCCAGGCTGCCGAGTACCTGGGCACCGGGCAACGCTTCGTCCGCCGCCTCATCAGCGAGCGGCGGATCCCCTACGTCAAGCTCGGCAAGCACGTGCGCCTCGAGCGTTGCGCGCTGGACGCCTTCGTGGCGGCCGGCCGGGTGCCCTGCCGGTAGGGCGTCGACCAGCGTCCACAGACGAGTTCCCTGCAGAGCCGAAGGCGGCCAAGGTCGGAGCATGCCAGCAAGCAGCACCAGAAGGCGCTTCGGTCGCGTGCGCAAGCTGCCCTCCGGCCGGTGGCAGGCCCGCTACCCGGGCCCGGACGGCCGGGACCGGTCAGCACCGAGCACGTTCGCCACCAAGACCGACGCGGCGCGCTTCCTGGCCGCGGTGGAGGTCGACATGGGGCGCGGCGTGTGGCTCGACCCCTTGCGCAGCGGCGTCACGCTCCGCGAGTACAGCCAGGCGTGGCTGGCCGAGCGGACCGTTCGAGGTCGTCCCCTCGCCGTGCGGACCCGCGAGACCTACCAGCACTCCCTCGACCGCTGGGTGCTCCCCGCGCTCGGAGGCCTGCCGCTCGACCGGATCACCCCGGCCGCGGTGCGACGGTGGCACGCCGAGACGAGCGCAGCCACCGGCCCGACGGCGACCAGACAGGCCTATGCCCTCCTCCACGCCATCCTGGCCACGGCCGTTGCCGATGACGCGCTCCCCCGAAATCCCTGCCGGATCATGGGTGCGGGGCAGGCCCGCAGTGACGAGCGACCGCTGCTGGACGTCGACCAGGTGCAGCACCTCTCCGCGCACATGCCCGAGAACCTCCGGGGCCTCGTCGACCTGGCCTTCTGGGCCCACCTGCGCCTCGGCGAGCTGCTGGCCCTCCGCATCGGCGACATCGACATGGACGCCGGCATTGTGGCCGTGCAGCGGCAGGTCGTGGAGACGGACGCGGGCCCCGTGGAAAGCCCGCCGAAGGCGGGTAGCCAACGCGTCGTCCACCTTCCCCCGCAGGGCGTCTCGGCACTGGCTGAGCACCTGAGAACCCGCTCCCCGGCGTTGCCGACCGCTCGACTGTTCGTGCGGAGGGACGGGAGGGCTCTCCGCGCCCATCACGTCCACGCCGCCTGGAGCACGGCCCGGCGAGCAGCCGGCCTACCCGATATCCATCTGCACGACCTGCGGCATGCGGGACTCACCCTGGCGGCGCAGAGCGGGGCGACCCTGGCCGAGGTCATGCGACGTGCCGGCCACTCGTCGTCCCGCGCGGCGATGATCTACCAGCACGCGGCCGAGCGGCGCGACGCCGAGGTCGCGGCCCGCCTCGGGCGCCTCGCGGCGGGCACGACCCCGAACCGTACGGGCACGTAGCGGGCACGCGAGCGATCTGCAGCGCCGGGCGCCCGTCGCCGGAACTCCTCGAGCAGCGCAAAACCGCTGGTCAAGAGCGGAGGGCGTGGGATTCGAACCCACGATGGGTGTGACCCCATAGCGGTTTTCAAGACCGCCGCCATCGGCCTCTAGGCGAGCCCTCCTGACGGATCCGATGCTACGGAGCGGTCCGGGGTCGGGCAGGAGCGGCCGGGGTCAGCCGGCCCGGCGGACGACGTGGGCGCCGCCGAGCGGGTCCACGGCGAAGCCACGCAGCGCCAGGACGTCGGCCAGGACCTGGTTCATCGCCTGCTGCACCAGGGCGTGCGCGATGTCGCCGTGGACCTGGTCGACGCTCATCCGGTCGTGCTGCAGCCAGCTGACGACGATGCCGCCGAGCGCGGGCTCGGGGAGCAGGGAGGCCCCGCCGGTACCGGTGGCGTCGTGCAGGGCCAGCCCCGCCTCGCACAGCGCCGCGGTCACCTCGACCACCAGCGTGCCCAGGGCGGCGTCGTCGTCGGACAGCACGGTGTCCCAGTCCTCGGGCAGCCGGTCGAGCTGCTCACCGAGGTGCACCAGCCACGCCCCGTCCTGCGGTGACGGTCGCCGGGCGAGGCCGCCGTCCGCCCGGCGGAACCCGTGCACCAGGTGGGTCCCCGGCTCCTGGGCGCCCGCCGCCCAGCCGGCCTCGGCCCGCTCGCCGAACGGCCCGGCGACGACCCGCTCCGAGCCGTCCACCTCGTCGACGACGAGCCACCAGCCCTGACGGACGCCGCCGCCGACGAGCACCTCACCACCGGACCGTGCGCCGATGCCGCTCACGAAGACCACCCCCGAGTTCGCGCGGACCGACGGGGAAGGCGTCGGCCGCTGCCCCCCACCGGTTCCCGGCCGGGGGCAGTGGCGAAACGGTATGAGCGGACACGGTCCCGGCCGCCCGCTCGGGAGGGGCCCCGGCGTCCGCGTGCACGGATCGTTGTCCGGGCCCCGATCACGGGTGGTGACCGGCCTCCCGGGCCCACCACTTGTCGACCGCAACGACCCGCGTCGAGCGTGGACGGGCACCGGACCCCGGCGGTGACCCCGTTCCGGCAGGGATCGCCCCGGCGTGTCGTCGGGGTCCACCGGCTGTGGCACCGGCCACTTGTCGGGACCGCGGGCATGATCCGGGCACGGCCGGTGTTCGCGTGGGAAAGGTCCGCGGTTCCTCGTGTCGGCCTCACCTCGCACGTCGACCGAAGGACACCCCCTGCCCGAGACCGTCCCCCCGCAGTCGCCCGCCCGCCGTCGCCGGCGGCTGCCCGCCGACGAGCGCGCCACCGCCAGGACGACGGCCGACCGTCCGGCCGACCGCTCCCCCGACCGCGAGGCCGATCGCGCCGCCGCCCGCGAGGCCGCCCGCGAGGAGCGCCGCGCCCAGCAGTCGTGGGTCGAGGGTGCCGCGCCGGAGCTGCCGGTGCGCAGCACGCCGCCCGAGCGGGTCGTCTTCCACCTCGGCCCGACCAACTCCGGCAAGACGTACGAGTCGCTGCAGGCCCTGGCCGCCACCGGCTCCGGGGTCTACGCCGCTCCGCTGCGGCAGCTGGCGCAGGAGGCCCACGCCAAGCTCGCCGCCCAGCTGCCCGAGGGCACGGTCGGCCTGTCCACCGGCGAGGAGGAGATCGACCCGCACGCGCCGATCGTCTGCTGCACGGTGGAGAAGGCCCCGATGCGCGGGGAGCTGCTGGTCCTCGACGAGTCGCACTGGGTGGCCGACCCCGAGCGCGGCCACCACTGGGCGCGGCTGCTCCTCACCGGCGAGTACCGCGAGATGCACCTGATCTCCGCCGCCGAGGCCCATCCGCTCCTGGCGCCGCTCGTCACCGACGCCGCCCGGGTCGACGTCGTCCACCACCAGCGGCTGTCCCGGCTCGACGTCCTGCGCGCTCCGATCCGGACCACCGGCGTCCGCCCGCAGACCCTCGTCGTCGCCTTCTCCCGCAAGACCGTCTACGCCGTCGCCGCCGAGCTCGACCGGCACCGGGCCGGGAGGGTCGGTGTCCTCTACGGGGCGCTCCCCCCGGCCACCCGGCGCGAGGTCATCGAGCGGTTCACCACCGGCGAGCTCGACGTGCTGGTGACCACCGACGTGATCGGCCACGGCATCAACGTGCCGGCCGCGACGGTGCTCTTCGCCGAGACGACGAAGTTCGACGGCACCGAGCTGCGGCCGCTGCGCAGCTGGGAGGCCGCGCAGATCGCCGGGCGGGCCGGCCGCTACGGCCTGACCGGGCACGGGACGGTGGGTGTGCTCACCGGTGTGCCGGGGCTGAAGCCCTCGGCCGCCCTCGTGGCGGTCGGCGCCGAGGTCGCCCGCGGCGACCGGGCCAGTGACCTGCCCGAGCGCGCGCCGCGGCTGCGCCCCGAGCTGGCGGACCTCGGCGCCTTCGAGGCGGTCGACCTGCCCGAGGCCCTGGTCCGCTGGCAGGCCTGGGCCCGCGCGGCCACCCGCGACGAGGCGATGACGCCGGACGACGTCACCGGCCTGGTCCTGCGGGTGCGGGCGCTCCTGCCGCTGCTGCGCGGGCCGCTCGGCGCCGCCGGCGACCTGCAGACCGTCTGGCGGCTGGTGAACCTGCCGATCGACCACGACCCGCCGCGCCGCACCCGCTGGCTGGTGCTGGCCCGGGCCGCGCTGCGGCACGCGGTCGGCCTGCCCGTCCCCCCGGAGCTCGTGCTGCCCGACGTGCCGGTCGGCAGCGCGGTCGAGGTGTACGAGCAGGCCGCGGCGGGCGCCCGGGACGCCCAGACGCTGCTCCGGCAGTTCCCCGGGGTCGCCGGCCTGAGCAGTGACGACGCCGCCTGGGTCGAGGAGGAGTGCGCCGAGGCGATCAGCGAGATGCTGCCGGACGCCATCTCGATCAGCCGGTCGGGCAGCTGCGTCGAGTGCGGCACCGCCATCGCGCCGTGGTTCAGCACCTGCCGCCCGTGCAGCGCGCCCCGCAGCCGCGGGGCCGACGGCGGACCGGGACGCGACGGTGCCCGGCACGGGCACGACGGCGGCCGCGGGCACCGCGGCGGCAGCCGGCCGGGCTCGCGGTCGGGCTGGCGGCAGGGCCGCCGGCCCACCCGGAGCGGCCGCGACTGACCTCCGCCGGAGATCCGACCCCCACGCGCCCGTCGGGCCGGTCAGGCCTCCGGCGGCTCGCCCCCGGCGAGCAGGCGGTCGTAGACCACCGCGGCGAGGACGCCGCCGACGGTGGGCGCCAGGAGGTAGATCCACAGCGACGAGAGCTGACCGGTCAGCAGGTCGGGCCCGAACGCCCGCGCCGGGTTGACCGCACCACCGGTGAGCGGTCCGGCGACGAAGATGCCGGCGGCCAGCGCGGAGCCCACGGCCACCGGCGCGATCGCCGCCTGCGCGCGGTCGTCGGTGGCGACCGACACCACGACCAGGACCAGGACGAACGTCACCAGCGCCTCGACCAGGAACGCCTGGCCGGCGGAGACGCCCTCCTGCGGCGTGGTGGCGCCGAGCAGCCCCTCCTCCCGGCCTGCCCGGCCGTAGACCGCCCACGTCGCCGCCGCGCCGGCGATCCCACCGGCGAGCTGGGCGGCGACGTAGGCGCCGGCGGCCGGCCACGGGAAGCGCCGCGTCACCGCGAGCCCCAGCGTGACCGCCGGGTTGAGGTGGCACCCCGAGACGTGTCCCAGGGCCGCGGCCAGCGCGGTGAGCGTGAGACCGAAGGCGAGCACCACGGCCAGCAGGTCGTAGAGCGTGTTGCCCGTGGCGGGCCCGGCCACCACGGTGCCGGTGCCGACGAACACCAGGATCGCCGTCCCGATGAACTCCGTCAGCGCCGTGCGCCCGACCGTCGTCCCGATCCTGCTGCCGTAGAGGCCGGTGGTCGCGGTCTCCCGTGCGGTCCTGCTCGACGCCATCTGTCGTTCCCCGTTCCGGCGGCGCCCCTGCGCCGTCCACGGGGTCGGCGGGTAGCCGGTTGCCGGTACGGGCAAACGGACGGTCCCGTACCAGGCGGTGCCGGGTCCGGCCGGTCAGCGCTCCGGCGGGGCGGCCGTCCGGGGCGCGGCCGGGTCGCCGGCGTCCACCGGCGCCTCGGGCTCCGCCCGCCGGACCGGCGTCCCGACCACCCCGTGCAGGTGGCAGGCGGCGACGTGGCCGGGTGCCGAGCCGACCGGCTGCAGCGCGGGGTCGACGTCGGGGCAGGGCGCGAAGACGTCGGGGCAGCGGGTGCGGAACCGGCAGCCGCTCGGCACCCGGGACGGCGAGGGGACGTCGCCGCGCAGCACGATCCGCTGCCGCGAGCGCTCGAGCTCGGGGTGCGGGACCGGCACCGCCGACAGCAGCGCCCGCGTGTAGGGCATCTGCGGGGCCGCGCTCACGGCCTCGGCGGGTCCGACCTCGACGATCCGACCCAGGTACATCACCGCGATCCGGTCGGAGATGTGCCGCACCGCCGACAGGTCGTGCGAGACGAACAGCAGCGTGAGCCCGAGCCGGCGCTGCAGCCGGCGCAGCAGGTTGAGCACCTGCGCCTGGATGCTGACGTCGAGCGAGGCGATCGCCTCGTCGCAGACCAGGAAGTCCGGCTCGCCGGCCAGCGCCCGGGCGATGCCGACCCGCTGCCGCTGCCCGCCGGAGAACTCGTGCGGGTAGCGGGTGGCGACGGCGGGGTCCAGGCCGACCAGCTCCAGCAGCTCCCGCACCCGGTCGGCCCTGGCCTGCCGCCCCGGGTGCAGGCCGTGCACCTCCAGGGGCTCGGACACCGTCTGGGCGACCGTGCGCCGCGGGTCGAGCGAGGCGAACGGGTCCTGGAACACCATCCCGGCCCGCCGGCGCAGCTCGCGCAGTTGCCTGCGCCCGAGCGCGGTGACGTCGATGCCGTCGAAGGTCACCGTCCCGCCGGTCGGCGGGACCAGCCGCAGCAGCGCGTTCCCCAGCGTGGACTTCCCGCACCCGGACTCCCCCACCAGGCCGAGGGTCTCGCCGCGCAGGATGTCGAGGTCCACGCCGTCGACCGCGCGCAGCACACCGGTGGCGCGCCGCAGCGGCCCGCCCGAGCGGACCGGGAAGTGCACCTCCAGCCCGCGGGCCGTGACCAGGACCTCGCGCTGTGCCGGAGCGGCCGCGGCTCCCTCGCCCAGCGAGACCGCGCTCACCGTGCACCCCCCTCTGCGCACCAGGTCGCCGCCCGGTGCGGCAGCCCCTCCGACAGCCCGGTCCCCACCACCTGCAGCGGCGGCTGCTCGGTCTCGCAGCGCGGGTCCGACCGCACCGGGCACCGCGGCCAGAACACGCACCCGTCCGGCGGGTCGGTGGGCGCCGGTGGCGTCCCGGGGATGGTGGCCAGGTCGCCCTCGTCGGCCGTGGCGAGGTCGGGCAGCGCGCCGAGCAGGCCGCGCGTGTAGGGGTGCGCCGGCCGCTCGAGGACGTCGTCGACCGTGCCGTCCTCCACGCACCGCCCGCCGTACATGACGAGGACGCGGTCGGCGATGCCGGCGACGACGCCGAGGTCGTGGGTGATCCAGATGACCCCGGTGCCGTGGTCGGCCCGCAGCTTCTCCACCAGGTCGAGGATCTGCGCCTGCACCGTGACGTCGAGCGCCGTGGTGGCCTCGTCGGCGATGAGCAGCGAGGGACTGTTGCTCAGCGCGATCGCGATGACCACCCGCTGTCGCATGCCACCCGAGAGCTCGTGTGGGTAGCGGTCCAGCGCGCGCTCGGGGTCGGGCAGGCCCACCTCGGTGAGCAGCCCGGCCGCGCGCCGGCGCGCCTCGGCCTTGGAGACCTCACCGTGGGCGCGGATGCCCTCGACCAGCTGCCGCCCGATGGTGAGCACCGGGTTGAGCGAGGTCATCGGGTCCTGGAAGACCATCCCGACGCCGGGGCCGCGCACCTGGCGCAGCCGCTCCGGCGACATGCCGAGCAGGTCCTCCCCGTCCAGCCGCGCCGAGCCGGTCACCGTCGCCACGCGGGCGGGCAGCAGCCCCAGCAGCGCCAGGACGGACACGCTCTTGCCGCTGCCGGACTCCCCGACGACGGCCACCGTCTCGCCGCGCCCGACGGTGTAGCTCAGCCCGTTGACCACCGAGGCCGGCCCGCGCGGGGTGCGCAGCCGCACCCGCAGGTCCTCGACCTCCAGCAGCGGCTCCCCGGTCGCCGACGCGGTCACCGGCCACCTCCGGCCATGAGCGTGCGCTGGCGCGGGTCGAGGACGTCGCGCAGCCCGTCGCCCAGCAGGTTGAAGCACAGCACGGTCACGAAGATCGCCATCCCCGGGAAGAAGGCCAGCCACCAGGCAATGTCGATGAACCCGCGGCCCTCGGCGAGCATCAGCCCCCAGGAGGGGTTCGGCGGCTGGGTGCCCAGGCCGAGGAAGGACAGCGCCGCCTCGGCGAGCACGGCGAACGCGAGGCTGATCGAGGTCTGCACGATGATCGGCGGCGCGGCGTTGGGCAGCACGTGCCGGGTGAGCAGCCGGAAGTCCGATGCGCCGACCGACCGCGAGGCCCGCACGTAGACCTCCTCCCGGACGCCGAGCACGCTGGCCCGGGTCACCCGCGCGAACACCGGGATGTAGACGATCCCGATGGCCAGGGCGGTGTTGCCGGCCCCGGGGCCGCGGACGGCGAGGACCGCGATGGCCAGGAGCACCGCCGGGAAGGCGAAGAGGACGTCCATGAACCGCATCAGGACGTCGTCCACCCAGCGGCCGTAGAAGCCGGCCAGCAGCCCGATGAGGGCGCCGGCGACCAACGCGAAGGCGACGGCGAGGAACCCCACCCGCAGGGAGACGGCCGCCCCCAGGACCACCCGGCTGAGGATGTCGCGGCCGAGGTCGTCGGTGCCGAACGGGTGGTCCCAGCCCGGCGCCTGCAACCGGTCCTCGACCGAGATCTCGTTCGGGCCGGCCGGCGCGAGGGTCTCGTCGAACACCGCCATCAGGACGATGAGCAGCAGGACCGTGGCCGCGACGGCCGCGGTCGGGTTCCGGGCGAGGAGCCCGAGGGTCTCCCGCCACCGTGGCCGGGGCGGCCGCTGCGTCGACCGGACGCCGGCCTCGGTGGGTGGCGGTGACGCGCCGGACCCGGGCGCAGTGTGCCCGGCGCCGGACCCGGGCGCAGTGTGCCCAGCCGCGGCCCGGGGAACGGGCTGGCCGGTCATCGCAGCAGGACCCGGCTGTGTGTCATCGGCGGATCCTCGGGTCGATGGCGGTGTAGAGGAGGTCCACGACCAGGTTGATGAGCAGGAAGACCACGGCGAACAACAGGATCGCCCCCTGGAGGACGGGGTAGTCACGGGCCTGGACGGCCTGCAGGGCGAGCTGGCCGAGCCCGGGCCAGGAGAAGACGATCTCCACCACGACCACCCCGGACAGCAGGTAGGCCAGCTGCACGCCGGTGACGGTCACCAGGGGCAGCAGTGCGTTGCGCAGCACGTGCCAGGTGAAGACCTGGCGCGTGGGCAGCCCCTTGGCCTGCGCCGTCCGGACGTGGTCGGCCCCCAGCGCCTCGAGCACGCTGGACCGCACGAACCGGGTGATCACCGAGCCGGACACCACGCCGGTGACCACCGCCGGCAGGAGCAGCCGCTGCGCCCAGCCACCCGGGTCCTCGGTGAGCGGGACGTACCCGCCCGAGGGCAGCCACCCCAGCGTCCCGGCGAAGACCAGGATCAGCACGATCGCCATCCAGAACTCCGGCACGGAGATGCCGATCTGGCTGAGCACCGTGGCGACCCGGTCGACGACCGACCGGGGGCGCAGGGCCGACAGGGTGCCCAGCGGGACGGCGATCAGCAGCGCCACCAGGATCGACGCGAACGCCAGGGTCAGCGTCGCCGGGAGCCGCTCGGCGATCAGCGACGTGACCGTCTCCCCGCTGCGGAAGCTCACCCCCAGGTCGCCGCTGACGGCCCGGCCGAACCACCCGAAGAACTGCTCGACCAGTGGCTGGTCCAGCCCGGAGCGCGCCCGCAGCGCGTCGTAGGTCTCCTGGTCGAACCGCGTGCCCAGGGCCAGCCGGATCGGGTCGCCCGGGACCAGGTGCACCAGGGCGAACACGATCACACTGACCCCCGCCAGCACCACCACCGACTGGCCGGTGCGGCGGAGCAGGTAGCCGGTCAGGGCAGCTCCACGTTCTCGAAGTTGATCGCCTTGTCCGCCCGGATCTGGTAGCCGGCCAGGCCGGGCGCCCACGCCTGCACGACGTCGGGGTTGTAGAGGTAGAGGTAGGAGACGTCGTCCACGATCAGCTGCGCTGCCTGGTCGTAGGCCTGCTTGCGGGCGTCCTCGTCGGTCTCGCTGGCACCCTGCTGCAGCAGCTGGTCGACCTGCGGGTTGCTGTACTTCTGGTAGTTGTTCGGCCCGTTCGTCTGGTGCTGTTCCTGGTAGTAGGCAGCCGGGTCGAGGTTGCCGAGCCAGCCGAGCATGAAGGCGTCGAAGTCGCCCTGGCCCTGCCGGTCCAGCCAGGTCGCGAAGTCCAGCGTCTCGATGTCGACCTCGATGCCGACCTCGCCGAGCTGGCTGGCGATCACCTGTGCGGCGGTGATGGTCTCCGGGAACTCGTCGGTGACCATCAGCCCCATCGTCAGCGGCGTCTGGACCCCGGCCTGCGCGAGCAGCTGGCGGGCCTGGTCCGGGTCCCGCTCGAACGGGGCGTAGTCGGTGTGGAAGAAGCTGTCCTCGGGGATGGCCGTCTGGTTCGGCTGGGCCGCTCCGAACCACGCCGCCTCGGCGACGGCCTCGCGGTCGACGGCGAAGGAGATCGCGCGCCGCACGTCCCGGTTGTCGAACGGCGGACGGGCGTAGTTCATGGACATGTACCAGTAGTCGACGCTCGGCGTCGTCTGCAGTTCGATCGTGTCGTCGCCCCGCAGGGACTCGATCTGCTGCGGCGGGATGTTGTCGGTCCACTGGACCTCGCCGTTCTGCAGCGCGGTGAGCGCGGCGGCCGGCTCGGTGACGTAGCGGAACTCGACCCCGCCGATGCTCGGCGTGCCGCCCCAGTAGTCCTCGTAGGCCGTCAGCACGGTGCTGCTCGCGTCGGAGCTCTCCAGCCGGAAGGGCCCGGTCCCGACTGCCTCCGTGGTGAGGTCGACCTGGTCGGCGGCGCCCTCGGGGAGGATCGCCATCCCCTTGAACGAGCCGATCCGCTCGAGCAGGTTCGGGGTCGGCTGGGTCAGGGTGATGACCACGGTCTGCGGCCCGTCGGCGGCCACCGACTCGACGTTCTGGAACCGGAAGGAGTTGCTCAGTTCCTCGTCGATGATCCGGTTGTACGAGTAGACGACGTCCGCGGAGTCGAACTCGCTGCCGTCGTGGAAGGTGACGCCCTCCCGCAGCGTGAAGGTCCAGGTGAGGCCGTCCTCGCTGGTCTCCCAGGACTCGGCCAGGCTCGGCTCCATCGTCAGGTCCTCGGCGTTGGGGACGACGAGGGTGTCGTAGACGTTCTCGAGCACCTGGAAGCTCGGGTAGGCGGTGGTGACGTGCGGGTCGAACTGGTCGGGCTCGGCGCTCACCGCCGCCACCAGCGTGTCGCCGCCTCCGCCGCCACCACCCCCACCGGTGTCGACGGCGTCCCCACCGCCGCCGCAGGCCGACAGCACGAGGGCCACGGCGACGGCCGGGGGGAGAAGGCGGTTCGTGCGCACGGGGTCCTCCACGGGCTCGGCGGCATCGTCCGTCCCGACCCTGGCCCGGTCGGAGCGGTTCCGCATGACGAGGGGGTGATCGTTACGTGTTCTCAACCGGGCCCGCTGCCGCCTGGCCGAGGGTGGCCCGCCGCAGGGCGTCGAGGTCGCACTCGGGCACCCGGTCGGCGGTCAGCAGCCCGTTGACCTCGTGGTAGGCGTCGGTCAGCTGCGTCCAGCAGGCGCCGGCCAGCGCGCTGCTGGCGTGCACCGCCGCCCACTGCTCCCGGTAGCGGGCCAGCAGGTCCTCGGGCGAGCGCGCGGCGGGTGGAAGATCTCGTGCGGCTCGTCGCGCCAGTCCTGCTTGCCGCGCGCCGCCTCGAGGTCACGCGGGTCGTCGTCGGCCCGGACGACGAGGTCGGCGCCGTGGTCGCCGAGGTGCTCGCTGACGTCGACGCGGAACGGCGTGTAGCCACCCTCGTGGTGCGCGACGTGCGCGCCGCCCACCCGGACGTCGCACACCCGGTCGACGGCGCCGAGGTTCAGCACGGTGCGCCGGTC
Organism: Geodermatophilus maliterrae; assembly: GCF_041018925.1. Lineage (NCBI taxonomy): Bacteria > Bacillati > Actinomycetota > Actinomycetes > Geodermatophilales > Geodermatophilaceae > Geodermatophilus > Geodermatophilus maliterrae. Next base: position 6,883 of record NZ_JBFNXQ010000067.1, on the reverse strand, counting down.
GCCGGCCCGGCCCGGCAGCGGGCGGCGGTACCAGGCACGGTGCAGCGGGCCGGCCCAGTGCACGCCGCTGGCCGGGGTCTCCGGGGAGTAGGGCACGCGGATGGTGCGGTCGAGGTCGACGCGGCCGACCGTGCCGGCCAGGTCGGGGTCGGCGGCGAAGTCCCACTCCCCCTCGAGCGAGGTCCACGGCCGGCGCAGCAGCGGGCGGGGGTGGGCGGTCGGGTCCATCGAGGGGTCGCGGCGGTCCACGTCCCCACCTCACCGGAGGCCGCGCGCCCGTGCACGGCGCAGCGGCCGCCGTCCCCGGCTCGGGCGCCGTCCGTGCGGGCCGTCCGGACGCGGCGAGGCCTGGTGCACGGTACCGTGAGTACTGGGTACCGTGGGTAGCGTGCACGAGCGGACGACCAGGCGCGACCGGCGGAACTCCCGGTGGGACGAGCACCGCCGCGCCCGGCGCGAGCAGCTGGTCGACGCCACCGTCGCAGCGGTGGGCCGTTGCGGCGCCGGCGTCGGCATGGAGGAGATCGCCGCCGAGGCCGGCACGAGCAAGACCGTCGTCTACCGGCACTTCGCCGACCGCAGCGAGCTGCACGTCGCCGTCTGCACCCGGGTGGCGGCGCAGCTGACCGACCGGCTGCGCGCGGCCCTGGCCACCACCGACCACCCCCGCGGCATGGTCGCCGCGGCGGTCGAGACCTACCTGGCGTTCCTCGAGGCCGACCCCGAGCTCTACCGCTTCGTCGTCGCCGCACCCGACCGGCCGGTGGACGCCGACCCGATCCGCACGCTCAGCGACCTGGTGGGCGACCAGGCCGCCGCCCTGGTGGCCGTCGCCCTCGAGCAGGCCGGCCGCGACCCCGCGGCCGCCGCCCCGTGGGGGCACGGCCTGGTCGGGCTGGTCCGCGCGGCCGCCGACTGGTGGCTGCGCGCCGACCGGCCCATACCGCGGGCCGACCTCGCCGCGCACCTCACCGAACTGGCCTGGGCCGGCCTCGCCGGCCTGCTCCCGGACGCCCGCCCCGTCCCCGTCCCCGACCCCGAGGAGCAGCAGTGACCCAGACCCTCCCCACCACGGTGGACCCGGCGCACCTCCGCGACGTGCTCGACGGCCGCTGGGCGCACGTCCGGCGCCAGGCCCGCGAGCAACTCGGCCCGCAGTTCGCGCCGGTGTACGGCGAGACGGTGCAGGAGGCCCGCGAGCGGATCACCCGGCTGTCGCGGGCACTGGCCGCCACCGGGCAGGTCTCGCTCGGGTTCCCGAAGGAGTACGGCGGCGAGGCCGACGCCGGCGGCTCGGTGACCTCCATCGAGATGCTGGCCCAGGGCGACCTCTCGCTCATGGTCAAGGCCGGCGTCCAGTGGGGGCTGTTCGGCGGCGCCGTCCAGCTGCTCGGCACGCGGCGCCACCACGACGCGTACCTGCGCGACATCATGAGCTTCGACCTGCCCGGCTGCTTCGCGATGACCGAGACCGGCCACGGCTCCGACGTCCAGCAGCTGCGCACCACCTGCACGTACGACCCCGGGACGCAGACGTTCGACCTGCACACCCCGCACGAGGCCGCCCGCAAGGACTACATCGGCAACGCGGCGAAGGACGGCCGCATGGCCGTGGTGTTCGCCCAGCTGGTCACCCAGGGGCAGCGCCGCGGCGTGCACGCCTGGCTGGTGCCGATCCGCGACGAGCGGGGGGACCCGTGCCCCGGTGTCACCATCGGCGACGACGGGCCCAAGGCCGGCCTGCTCGGGGTCGACAACGGCCGGCTGGCCTTCGACCACGTCCGCGTGCCGCGCGAGATGCTGCTCGACCGCTACGGCCAGGTCGCCGAGGACGGCACCTACACCAGCTCGATCGAGAACGAGACCCGCCGCTTCTTCACCATGCTCGGCACGCTGGTGCGCGGCCGGGTCAGCGTCGGCGGCGCGGCGAGCGCGGCCACCAGGGTCGCCCTCGACATCGCCGTCCGCTACGGCGACGTGCGCCGCCAGTTCACCGCCCCCGGCCACGACCGGGAGGTCGTGCTCAACGACTACCTGGTCCACCAGCGCAGGCTGCTGCCGGCGCTGGCCACCTCCTACGGGCTCGCCTTCGCCCAGGAGGAGCTGGTCGGCACCATGCACGACATCCAGACGGCGGTGCACGAGCACGGCCAGGAGGTCGACGAGGCCGCCCAGCGCGAGCTCGAGTCGCGCGCGGCCGGGCTCAAGGTGGCCCAGACCTGGCACGCCACCCGCACCATCCAGACCTGCCGCGAGGCGTGCGGCGGCGCCGGCTACCTGGCGGAGAACCGGCTCCCCCAGTTCAAGGCCGACACCGACGTGTTCACCACCTTCGAGGGCGACAACACCGTCCTGCTCCAGCTGGTGGCCAAGGGCCTGCTCACCGGCTACCGGGACGCCTTCGGCTCCCTCGACGGCTGGGGCCGGGTCGCCTTCGTCGCCGACATGGTCCGCGAGACGGTCCTGGAGCGGACGGCGGCCCGCGGGCTGATCGCCCGGCTGGTCGACGCCGTCCCCGGCCGCGACGACGACGTCCCGCTGCGCGACCGCGGCTGGCAGCTGAAGGTCTTCGAGTTCCGCGAGAAGCACACGCTCGAGGGCGCCATCCGGCGACTCCGCCGCAACGCCGCGACCGCCTCGTCGCCCACCCGCCCCATGGACCCCTTCGACGTCTTCAACAGCGTCCAGGACCACGTGCTGCGGACGGCGCAGACGCACATCGACCGGATCGTGCTCGAGGCGTTCGTCGCCGGCATCGAGCGGGCCACCGACCCGGCCGCCAGGGCGCTGCTCGACACGCTGTGCGACCTCTACGCGCTGTCGACGATCGAGGCCGACAAGGGCTGGCTGCTGGAGCACGGCCAGCTCACCCCGGCCCGGTCCAAGGCGGTGACGTCGACGGTGAACGCGCTGCTCGGGGAGCTGCGGCCGCACATGGTCACGCTGGTCGACGGCTTCGCCGTCCCGGAGGCGTGGAAGAACGCCGCGATCCTGCGCGAGGAGGCCGGCCGGCAGGAGGCCATGCGCCTCGAGGACGTGCGCCTCGAGGACGTGCGCCTCGCGGACGTACGCCTCGCGGACGTGCACCTCGCGGACGTGCACCTCGGGGACACGCACCTCGAGGGGGCCGCCACCGGCGCGCTACCGCCCGGCGACACCGCGGTCACCGTCGCCGTCCCGCCGGGCCAGTGAGCACGGGAGCCGCCGGGCCCCGTGACCCGGCGGCTCCCGCACTCAGTCGGTGGGCGGCAGGGCGCCGTTGACGGTCACCGCGTCGACGGCGCCGTGCCCGACCTCCCAGCGGTCCAGCAGCTCCTGGTAGACGCCGTCGTCGACCAGGCGCTGCAGCGCCTCGGTCAGGACGTCGCGCAGCTCGGTCCGGTCCCTGTCGACCGCGATGCCGTAGAGCCCGGGCTCGTACTGGGTGTCGGAGACCAGCTGGTAGCTGTTCTGGGTCCGCGGGTCGGTGGTCACGAACACCGCCGGCGGGTAGTCGGCGAGCACCGCGTCCGCGCGCCCGGTGCGCAGCTCGAGCAGCGCGTCGTCGTTGGTCGGCACCTCGCGGACGTCGATCCGCCGGGCGCACGCGGCCTGCGCCCGCTCCAGCAGGCCGACCTGCACGGTCCCGGCCTCGACGGCCACGCTCCGCCCGCACAGCCCGGCCAGGTCGTGGATCCCGAACGGGTTGCCGCGCGGCACGACGATCGAGGAGCCGGCGCGGAAGTAGTTGACGAAGTCGGCCTGCTGCTCGCGCTCGGCGGTGTCGGTGACCGCGCTCATCACCAGGTCGAACCGCTCGGCGGCGAGGTCGTCGAGCAGCGTGTCGAACGACGAGGCCCGGAACTCCACCTCCACCCCCAGCAGCTCGCCGAGCGCGGCGCCGAGGTCGGGCTCGAAGCCGACGATCGTGCGCCCGTCCGGGCCGAACGAGGAGGCCGGCGGGTAGGACGGGTCGTTGGCCACGGTCAGGACGCCGGCCTCCCGCACGTCCTCCGGCAGCGCGGCGTGCAGCCGCTCGTCGAGCGTCACGGCCGGGCCGGCGTCGGCCGGGGCCGGGTCGGCGGATCCGCAGCCGGCCGTGACCAGCACGGCGGCGAGGACGGCGGCGCCGGCGAGGGCGCGGCGGGAGCGGGTCACGAGGGGACCTCCACGGAGGTGAGCGCGGGCTCGGGTGCGGGCGCGCGGACCAGGTCCGGCCACGGGTGCGGCCGGGAGAAGTACCAGCCCTGGGCGCGGTCGCAGCCGACCGAGCGCAGCCAGTCGGCGACCTCGGCCGTCTCCACGCCCTCGGCGCAGACCGACAGCCCCAGGCCGTGTGCGAGCTCGACCAGCGACCGGACGACGGCGGCGTCCTCCGCGTGCGCCGCGGCACCGGTGACGAAGACGCGGTCGACCTTGACCTCGGTGAGCGCCAGGGAGCGCAGGTGCGACAGGCTGGCGAAGCCGACGCCGACGTCGTCGAGGGCGGCGCCGAAGCCGTGCGCGGCCAGCTCGGCCAGGCACGCCGACGCGGCGGCGAGGTCGGCCGGCAGCGCCGTCTCCGTCACCTCCAGGTGCAGCCGGGACGGCAGCACCCCGGCCGCGGCGGCCAGCCGGGCGACGGTGTCGGCGAAGCCGGGCTGCTCAAGGTTGCGCACCGAGACGTTGACCGAGACGGTCCAGTCCTCGCCGGCCGCGGTCCAGGCGGCGCAGTCGGCCAGCGCCTGCGTCAGCACCCACTCGGTGAGCGCGCCCATGACACCGGACTGCTCGAGGGCGGGCAGGAACTCCCCGGGGCCGACCAGCCCGCGCTGCGGGTGCTGCCACCGCAGCAGCGCCTCGACGCCGGTGGTGCGGCCGGAGGCCAGGTCCACCTGCGGCTGGTAGTGCAGCCGCAGGTCGCCGTCCTGCAGGGCGCGGCGGACGTCGTGCTGCAGGGCCGGGGAGTGCGGCGAGGGGGCGGTGGCGCGGCGGTCGTAGACCACGACCCCGGTCGCGCCGCGCTTGCCCTGGTACATGGCCGCGTCGGCGCAGGTCATGAGCGTCTCGACGTCGGCGGCGTCGGCCGGGTGCATCGCGATGCCGCAGCTGGCCTCCACCGCCAGCGGGACGCCGTCCACGACGGTCTCGACCGCCAGCGCGTCGCTGACCCGCTGCACGAGCTCGCGGGCGTCGGCGGGGTCGTCGACGCCGGGCAGGAGGAGGCCGAACTCGTCGCCACCCAGGCGGGCCACCGTGTCACCGGCGCGGACGGTCGCGTCCAGCCGGCGGCCGACCTCGCGGAGCAGGTGGTCACCGGCGTGGTGGCCGAGGGTGTCGTTGACCTCCTTGAACCGGTCGAGGTCGACGAGGACGACGGCGCCGGGCGTGCCCCGCTCGAGCCCGGCGGCCACCCGGCGGGCGAACAGCTCGCGGTTGGCCAGCCCGGTCAGCGGGTCGTGCAGCGCGTCGTGGGCGGCCTGCGCGGCCTGCCGGCGCAGCCGCCGGGTGGTCGACCAGGAGATCGCCCCGAGCACGAGGTACAGGGCGCCCAGGCCCGCACCGAGCCGCCAGTAGGTGCGCGCGGTGGCCGCCTCGACCTCGGCGGCGACGGTGTCGTAGGGCAGCAGCAGCTCCAGGACGCCGACCGAGCGGCCGGAGCTGTCGGCGACGATCGGCTGGAGCACGCGGATCATCCGCCCGACGGCCAGGCCGTCGTCGTCGTCGAGCAGCGCGACGGAGCTGCCGCCGTCCACGGCGGTGGTGAAGGCCGTCCCGGTGGCGGGGACGACGCCCTCGCCCGCGGGGTAGTGCGGCAGGGCCTCGGCCGGCCCGCTGGCGCCGTCGTCGGCGAAGACCACGGCACCGGAGAAGTCGCGCAGCCGCAGCCGCAGGATCGACCCGCGGAAGACGGCGAGGTCGGTGGCCATCTGCAGCCGCTCCCGCTCGGCCTCGGTCAGCCCCATCGCGAGGTCCTGGCCGCGCAGGGCCGGCGCGATCGCCATCTCCTCGACCACCGCGGCCTGCGCGGAGCCGTACTCGAGGGCGCGGTCCACGGCGTCCTGCCGGATGCCGGCCGCCAGCACCCCGCCCAGCACGACGACCGGCACCAGGCTGGCCGCCGCGTAGGCGGCGAACAGCCGGGTGCCGACCGCCCTGCTGACCGTGGACCGGCTCATGGCCCCCTGATCGGCGGCTGCGGCCACCCGCTCCAGCCCGTCTCCCCCGTGCGGGGGAGTCGCCCCGCCTGCCGGCCGGGGTGCGGCCGGGATGATGACCGCTCGTGAGCACCCTCGCCGCCACCGCCGAGACGCTGCGCGTCCCGGCCGCCGTCGACCTCGCCGCGGTGGTCGTCGGCGCGCTCACCGGCGGGCTGCTGGCCGCGCGCGAGGGCTTCGCCGTCTCCGGGGTGCTGCTGCTGGCGGTCAGCGGCGGCCTGGGCGGCGGGCTGATCCGCGACGTGCTGCTGGCCGCCGGCCCGCCCGTGGCGCTGACCAACCCCGCCTACCTGCCCACCGTGGCGATCACCGCGGCGGTCACCTTCTACTTCTCCGGCTGGCTCTCCCGGCTCAACCCGCTGCTCGTGGCGCTCGACGCGCTCACCCTCGGCCTGTTCACCGTCATCGGCGCGCAGAAGGCCCAGCTCGCCGGCCTGCCCAGCGCCTCGGTCGTGTTCATCGGGACGCTGACCGCCGTCGGCGGGGCGGTGATCCGCGACGTCCTGCTGGCGCAGCGGGCCGACATCGTGCAGCCCGGGCCGTACAACGCCGTCGCCGCGCTGCTCGGGGCCACGGCGCTGACCGTGCTGGCCGGCCCGGCCGGGCTCGCCCCCATCCCGGTGGCGCTGCTGGTCATCGGGCTGGTGGCCACCCTGCGGGTGCTCGCGGTGTGGCGCGGCTGGGAGGCGCCGGTCGCCGTCGACCTG
>NZ_JBFNXQ010000066.1:0-29097 GCF_041018925.1 Geodermatophilus maliterrae | reverse complement strand
TCGGGACTCTCCGTTCGGGGTCGCAGGGTCGTGCAGGGGGAGGCGGGGGTCGATCGGCTCGGCGGCCCAGGTGCCGCGGATCCACGCGTGCTGGGGGTCGTCGACGATCCGCCAGGCGCGCTCGGCCCCGGGACCGGCCATGACGTTGAGGTAGTAGAGGTCGTGGCCGGGGGCGGCGATCGACGGACCGTGCCAGCCGTGCGGGATGAGGACCACGTCGCGGTCGCGCACCTCGGCCAGCACGTCGATCGGCCGATCGGGTGTGCCGTAGACCCGCTGGTAGGCCAGGCCCGGCTGCCCCCCCGGCCCGGGCGCCACCTCGAAGTAGTAGATCTCCTCGAGCTCGGTCTCCACCTCGGAGGCCTCGTCGTGCTTGTGCGGCGGGTACGACGACCAGTTGCCGCCAGGGGTGATCACCTCGCAGGCGATGATCGCGTCGGCCTCGAAGACGTCCGCGGTCGCGAAGTTGTTCACCTGGCGGCTGCACCGGCCGGCCCCGCGCAGCTCGACCGGCACGCCGGCGGCCGGGCCGTAGCGGACCGGCAGCCGCCGGCGGGCGCGGGCGCCGCAGAGCGCGAAGCGCCCGCCGCCGGGGCTGGACAGTGCCGCGGTGGCCTCCCGCGGGAGGTAGGCGAAGTCGGTCGGCCCGGCGAAGACGTCGCTGCGGCCGGCGAGGGTCAGGACCTCCCCGTCGCACTCGATGCCCAGACCGCCCTCCAGCGGGACGACGACGACCTCGTCGGGGCCGGTCTCCAGCGTGTGGCGGCCTCCGGCGGACAGCTCGAGCACCCGCAGGCTCGAGTGCCCCCAGCCGGCGGACTCCGGCGTCACCTCGAGGGCGTACGGGCCGGTGGCGGCGGTACCGGCGGGCAGGTGCAGCGACTCGGTGGTCGCGGTCATGTGCTGCTCCTCTGCGATGGGGAGGACGGCGGCTTGCCGAGGCGGCCCCGGCCCTCCTGCAGGGGCCCGCCGCGAGCTCGCGAGCGGTGGGGGGCAGGAGGGCCCTTCGTCAGTGCACCAAGGAGACCGCGGTGTCCACGGCGGCGGCGACGTCGTCGTCCGGCGGGTAGAGCAGCGTGCGGCCGACGACGAGGCCCCGCACCGCGGGCAGCGCCAGGGCGTCGCGCCAGCTGGCGTAGGTCTCCTCGGGCCGGCGGGAGGGGTCCCCGCCGAGCAGCAGGGTGGGCAGCGTGGTGGCGTCCATGACCCGCTCCATCTCGGCGACCACCGGCAGCTTGAGCCAGGTGTAGGCCGAGGTGGCGCCGAGCCCCTGGGCGATGTGCACCGACTTGATGACCCCGTCGGGGCTGAGGTCGTTGGCGACCCGCCCGTCGACCCGCCGGGACAGGAACGGCTCGAGCATGGCCACGACCCCGGCCCGGGCGAGCTCGGTGACCGCGCTCCCGGACCGCTCCAGCATCCGCACCGTGCCGGGGTCGTCGAGGTCGATCCGGTTGAGCATCTTGGCCGCCTCGAACCGCGCTGCGATCACCCCGGCGACGTCGTAACCGGTCATCCGGTCATCGAGCTCGAAGCTGGCCCCGGCCAGCCCGCCACGGTTCATCGAGGCCACCACGACCTTCTCCTCCAGCGCGCCGAGCAGCAGCAGGTCCTCGGCGACGTCGGCGGTGGCGAGCAGGCCGTCCACACCGGGGCGGGCGAGCGCGGTCCGCAGCCGGTCGAGCATGTCGGTGCGGCTGTTCATCGCCGTCGGCCGCCCCTGGGCCGACAGCGCGCCGCGGGCGGGGTGGTCGGCGGCGACGAGCATGAGCCGGCCGTCCTCGGGCAGGAACGCCGGTCGGCGGCGGCGCGCGGCCAGGGCCCGGCCGATGGCCTGCGGGTCCCGGCTGCGCAGCTCGGTGACCTCGGCGTAGGTGGTGCACATCGGCGGGGCGCCGAGCACCTCGGTGGGGGCCAGGGCGGTGTCAGACACGGGTGCCCTCCAGGGAGACGGTGACGTGGGCCTCGATCTCGGCGGCGGTCGGCATCGCGGTGGAGCACTCCAGCCGGGAGGCGACGATCGCGCCGGCGGCATTGGCGTTGCGCAGCACCTGCTCCAGCGGCAGGCCGGTGAGCAGGCCGTGGGCCAGCGACCCGCCGAAGGCGTCGCCGGCGCCGAGGCCGTTGACCACCTCGACCGGCGTGGGCGGGACGACGACCCGTTCGGTGCGGGTCTTGCCCAGGACCCCGCGGGGGCCCTGCTTGACGATCGCCAGCTCCACCCCGGCGTCGAGCAGCGCGTCGGCGGCGCGGTCGGGGTCGGTCTCCCCGACCGCGACCTCGCACTCCTCCCGGTTGCCGACGGCGACCGTGACGTGGGGGAGGGCCGCGCGCACCTGCTCGCTCGCCTCCTCCCGCGACGTCCAGAACATCGGCCGGTAGTCCAGGTCGAGCACGGTGTGCCGGCGCCGTCCCCGGGCCTCCCACGCGGCGTGGTGGGCCGAGCGGCTCGGCTCCTCGGACAGGCCGGTCACCGTCGCCCAGAACAGGCCGGCGTCCCGGATGGCCGAGGTGTCCAGGTCCTCGGGGCGGAGCTGCAGGTCCGGGGCGGTGGGCCGGCGGTAGAAGTACAGCGGGAAGTCGTCGGGCGGGAAGATCTCGCAGAAGGTGACCGGCGTCGGGTGGGCCGGGTCGACCACCACGAGACCGTCGTCGACGCCCAGCTCGCGCAGGGCCCGCCGCACGAACCGGCCGAACGGGTCGTCGCCGACCCCGGTGACCAGAGCGACCGAGTGGCCCAGGCGCGCAGCGGCGACCGACACGTTCGCGGCACTGCCGCCGAGGAACTTGCCGAACGTCTCGACGTCCTCGAGCCCGACGCCGACCTGCAGGGGGTAGACGTCGACCCCACTGCGGCCCATCACGACCATCTCCCGGGCGTTTCCCACGGTGCTCCGTCCCCCTGCTCGCCGGTCCGCCTGCCCCTGGGACTGTGCTCCGGGACACACACGCATGTCAAGACTTTGTAAGGACATAAAGCCAACAGGACTTCTGGATGTCGACCACCACGGACGAGTGAGGACGACAGGACGTGCTGAGGTGCGATCATGAACCGGCGGTTGTGCCGAGTCGCCGGCCGGACCGATGCGGTGCCTGCAGCCGAGGAGGGCCTGTGCTCATGTTCGACATCGACCGCTCCAGTCCGACCCCGCTGTACTTCCAGCTCGCCCAGGCGATCGAGGGCGCGATCACCGGGGGCGCCCTGCCGGCCGGCTCGCGGCTGGAGAACGAGGTCCTCCTCGCCCAGCGGTACGGGCTCTCCCGCCCGACCGTGCGCCGGGCGGTGCAGGAGCTGGTCGACAAGGGGCTGCTGGTGCGCAAGCGGGGGGTCGGCACCCAGGTCATCCAGCCGCACGTGCGCCGCTCGGTGGAGCTCACCAGCCTGTACGACGACCTCTCCAGGGCCGGCGATGCGCCGACGACCGAGGTGTTGTCACTGGACCGGGTCCCGGCGCCGGCCGACGTGGCCAAGGAGCTGGACGTGACCGAGGGCGACGAGATCGTCGTGGTGCGCCGCCTGCGGCGCTCGCACGGGGAACCGCTGGCACTGCTGACCAACCACCTGCCGGGGCGCTTCGAGCCGACCGTGGAGCAGCTGACCGAGCGGGGCCTCTACCAGTACCTGCGCGCCCAGGGCGTGCACCTGCGGGTGGCCCACCAGCGCATCGGTGCGCGGTTGGCTCGCGCCGAGGAGGCCCGCCTGCTCGACGAGCCGCCGCGCTCTGCCCTCCTCACGATGCAGCGGACCGCCTTCGACGACCAGGGCGGGGCCGTCGAGTACGGCCGGCACGTCTACCGCGCGTCCCGCTACGACTTCGAGACCACGCTGGTCGGTCGCTGACCCCCGGCGCGTCGGGGCTTCGGCATGACCTGTGCCTCGTTTCCGATCCGGCCTCCGGTGGTCTCGGCCACATCTGCTCACCCGTGGTGGGCACACTCACAGTGTTCCGGCGACATGTGCCAAGCCCGGTGGTCGACCATGGAGGAGGAGACACCGACCGAGAGCACGACGACCGAGACCGTGGAGACCACCATGCAGGGCACTGCCTTCGCCATCGCCGACACCACGCCCGACCTGGGCTTCCTGAACGCGCTGCGCCGCCGCCGCGCCGAGCGGCGCGCTCGTCGCGCGCTCGAGCGCGAGCTCGCCGACTACGCCACCGTCAGCGACCGGGACGACCTCGCCGCCCTGATCGCCGGCCGTGGGGACACCGACAGCGCCGCCGCCAGCGTCCTCGTCGCCCAGGCCCGCCGCGATCTCTTCCGCGCCCGCTGAGGGAGAGGGGACCCTCCCCTCACCGGCTCGGTGGGCCTGGAGGGCCCCTCCTCAGGTGAAGGGGTTCTCACCGGCCTCGATCTCGGCCGCGAACTCCCGCAGCGCCGCCCGGTCCGGCGTGCCGCCGGCGTCCCGCACCGCGGCGTCCAGCGCGGCGAGGACCTCGTCCGCCGGCCGGCCGGCCATGCTGTCACCGATCCCGGCCAGCGTGGGGGCCACGCGCTCGCTGAGCAGCTCGGCCCGTCGGGGCACCGGTGGCCGCAGGAGGCGGAGGAGCTCCTCCTGCAACCCGTTCCTCGATCCCCGCGGCACGTCCCACCCCCTCGTCCTGTGACGGGTGGGCGCCCGGTCTCGAGCCGCAGGGCCGACGACCGAGGACGCCCCGGACGGCTGCAAGCTACCCGGTCCCCGACCGGCGCGGCACCGGCCACACGTGCCGTGGGGTGGGTCTGACGCCGTCGAGATCGCGGCCGACGACCGGCGCACCGTCGAGGAGTTCGAGGCCGCCGTCGTCGCCTTCGACGAGGTGGTCGCCGGCCGTCGCCCGCGCCGTCTCGCGCCAGACCGTGGAGCGGCTCGAGGACTGACCGGGCCCCGGGGGACACGACACTCGGTCGAGCCGTGACGGGCGCAGGCGGGGTGAGCGCCGAGGTGGTGGACTCGGCCCGTCGGACGGCCACGGTGCGGCGTCGTCCGTGGGCAGGTGCGGAGGTGACGTCGTGCGGGTGCGGCCACGCGTGCTCGTCCTGCTCGTGGCCCTCGCCTCCGCCGTCGCCCAGGCCTTCGGCCGCTTCTCGTACGCGTTGCTGCTGCCGGCGATCAACCGTGACCTGCTGGGCTCGTACGCGGTGGCCGGGTTGGTCGCCACGGCCAACGTCACCGCGTACCTGCTCGGGACCGTGGCCGTGAGCACGCTCTCCCGCTGGGCCCGGCCGGCCGCGCTGATCCAGGCCGGCCTGGCCTGCAGCGCGGTGGGCCTCGCGCTGCTGACCCGCGCCGGTGGCGCCGGGGAGCTGGCCGTCGGACTCACCCTGACCGGCGTCGGCGGAGCCTTCATCTGGGTGCCGGCTCCCGGGCTCGCGGGCTCCGTCGTCCGCCCGTCGCGCCGCGGTGCCGCGATCGGCGTCGCGGGCTCGGGCATCGGCGGAGGGATCGTGTTCGCCAGCGCGCTGACGTGGACCCTGCAGGCCCGGGGCGGCGATGCCTCCTGGCGCACGGTCTACCTGGTGGAGGCGGCGGTGGCGCTGGTCGCGCTCGTGCTGTGCCTGCTCCTGCTCCGGCCGGCGCCGCACCGCGACGACGAGGCCCCCGTGCGCGCCGGCGCCCTCCGACGGGTCCCCGGCTGGATCGGTCTGACCGGCGGGTACGCCGCCTACGGCCTGGCCTACTCCGTCTACACGAGCTACCTGGTGACCGCGCTCGAGGACGACGCGGGCTTCTCCGCCGGCCACGCCTCGGCGGTGTACACGCTGGTGGGCGTCGGCCTGACCGCCGGCGGGGTCGTGCTGGGACCGCTGTCCGACCGGTGGGGTCGCGGTGCCACGCTGATCGGCGGCTACCTGGTCATGGCAGGAGCCATCCTGCTGGTGCCGCTGGGCCTGGAGCCCCTGGCCTCGGTGTCGGCCCTGCTGTTCGGACTGACGATGTCGGGGCTGCCGGCGGTCATCGCCGCGCACCTGTCGGACTCCCTGACCCCGCGGGAGTTCGCCGGGGCCTTCGGTCGCTGCACCCTGGCCTTCGGAATGGCGCAGCTGTGTGGTCCCCCGCTCGGCGGGTTCCTCGCCGAGACGGCGGGCGGGTTCCTCGTCCCGTTCCTCCTCGCCGGGGTCGTGGCGGCGGTCGGTGCCGGCCTGAGCCTCGGTGTCCTCCGCGCCACGACGACGCGCCGCCGGCCGGACCGCATCCGTTCCTGATCGGCGCCGGCCGCCGGCGTCCGGAGTCCGCCGCTGGCGGCCCGGTCCGGCCCTGTCCGGTTGGTCACATCCTGCCGAGCCCCGGTCCCGGGGGCGTCGTCCCCCCTAGCCTCGTGGAGAGGCCGTGCTCCGCGTCCGGGGCACCGGCACCGGCCCACGGTCACTCGCGCCGAGGAGGATCCGATCAGTCGCCGAACACCCCGCACGAGGTCCCTGCACGTCGCCGGCCCGGACGGGACGCCCATCCGGGCGTGGTCGGCCGGCAGCGGGATCCCCGTCCTGCTGTGCAACGGGTTGGGGGCCTCGCCGTCGGCCTGGCCGGCCGTCGTGTCCGACGACAGTGGCTTCCAGGTCGTCGGCTGGGACCACCGCGGGCTCGGGGCGTCCCGCCGTCCGCGGGATCCCGGCCGGGTGCAGATCGAGGACCACGTGGCCGACGCCCGGGCGGTCCTCGACGCCTTCGGCCTGCCGGCCGCGACCGTCGTGGGCTGGTCGCTGGGGGTCAACGTCGCGTTCGAGCTGGCACTGGAGGACCCGGGACGGGTGGACGGCGTCCTGGCCGTCGCCGGCGTACCGGGGGGCAGCTTCTCCTCGCTGTTCGGACCGCTCGGGGTCCCCCGCCGCCTGCGGGCTCCGGTGGGGCGGCTGAGCAGCCGGCTGCTGCCGGTCATCGGGCCGCTGCTGCCGGTCCTCACCCGCAGCGTGCAGCCGTGGCACACCCTGCTCGCGCCGGCGGTCGCCGGACGCTCGACCCCGGAGGCCGCGCGCCTCGGGGCGCTCGCCACGGTGGTCGGCGAGTTCGCCGAGCACGACTGGGGCTGGTTCCGGCACCTCGCGGTGGCCGTCGCCGACCACGCTCCGCTCGACCTGTCGTCGCTGTCGTGTCCGGTGACCTTCCTGGCGGGCCGGTACGACACGCTCGTCGACGTCGCGGACGTCCGGGCCGCTGCCGTCGCCGTGCCCGGGGCCCGGTACCGCGAGTTCCCGGCGACGCACTTCCTGCCGCTGGAGGCCCCGGGGGCGATGCGGGACGAGCTGCGCCGGCTCGCCGCGAGGCGCCCCACCCGCATCTGAGGGCGGCGCGACGGTCAGTCGTCGTCCGGGGAGCAGTCCAGCCCACCGTTGTGGCCGTCCCGGAGGTCCCACTCCTCGGTGCGGGGCTCGCTCGTCCACGTGTGCGAGGCCGAGTTCACGCCGCCGCCGGCGGCGGTCCAGGCGGTGTACACGCCGCAGGGGCCGTAGGGCAGCAGACCCGTGCTCTCGACCTGGACGGAGCTGCGCGGCTGGAGGGCGACGGTCTGCCGCACCAGGTCACCGGTCGAGCCGACGTAGCCGCCGGTGCCGTAGAAGGTGCCGGTGGCGAGCACGTGGACGTTCTCCACGAAGTCGGACGTGTTGGTGATCCGGTAGGACTGCCGGCCCGCGTCCTCCTCGTGGTGCCACATGTCCTCGACGACCGGCAGGTCGGCCGGGTCGTTCCAGCCGCACTGCCCCGTGGTGTTCACCGCCCAGGTCGCCGTCGCGACACCGCCGACGAGCTTCGTGACGGTCGCCCGCAGCGCCGGCACCCGGAGGTGGCCGTCGGAGGCAGCCGAGAGAGTGGTCCTGTCCGTCGACTGGCCGGTCGTGACCACCAGCGAGTCCCGGAGGACGCCCGAGAGCTTCTCCCGCAGGGCGATGTCGTAGCTCTCGTTCGCCTTGAGCGCCGGCAGGCGGAACCCGACGGCGTAGGTGCCGAAGTCGTCCGAGGACCGCACGCAGCTGACGGTGACGTCCGACACGTTGGCGTTGTTGGCCGTGGCCCCGTGGGGGTCGATGCCGGTCCCGCACGCCGTCGGCGCGGGACGCGGAGGATCGGACCACGGGTGCCCGGCCCCGTGGGTGAGGCGGTGGGCGGCTGCGTGCTGCTGGGACGGGAGCGGGACGCGGGCGCCGACCCCACGGCCACGGCGCTGCCCACCCGGCTGGTGGACGGCCGACCCCGCCGCCGGACGACCGGGCTGACAGCGGGGCCGGCCGGTCCGCTGTCAGCCCTCCCGGTACGTCGTGACCCCGCCGACGACCGTCCGCACGACGCGGGCCTCGAGCAGTGAGTCGACCCCTCGGTGAACGGGTCGCGGTCGACGACCGCGAAGTCCGCGAGACGACCGGGGGTGAGCAGTCCCCGCTCGTCCTCCGCGCCGCAGGACCAGGCCGCGTCGTGGGTCGCGTGACGGAGGGCGTCGGCCAGCGGCAGCGCGAAGCCCGGGACGTTCGGCGGCAGGGACGGGTCGAGGGCCGACCGTCGGGTCGCCGCGATGTAGAGGTTGCGCAGCGGGGAGTGCGGCGCGGTGGGTGCATCGGTGCCGAAGGCGAGCCGGGCGCCCGTGGCGGAGAACTCCGGCCACGGGTACCCGCGGTCGGCGCGGGAGTCGCCCAGCATCGCGCGCCAGTTGTCCTGGACGGCGGGGTCCGCGTGGACCGGTTGCATGGAGGCGGTGATCCCGAGCCGGGCGAGGCGCGGCACGTCGGCGGGGTCGACGTACTCCAGGTGCTCGATCCGGTGCCGCCGCGGACGCGCGCCGTTCCGCTCGACCGCGTGCTGCAGCGCGTCGAGCGCGACCCGGACGGCCTGGTCGCCGATGGCGTGGATCGCGATCTGGAGCCCGGCGGCGTCCGCTGCGGCGACGGCCGGGGCCAGGGCGTCGTGGTCCCAGATCGGCTCGGGCAGCGCTCCGTTCGAGTACGGGGCGGTGAGTGCCGCGGTGCACCCGTCGATCACGCCGTCCACCACGAACTTGACGCCGGCCATGCGCAGCCAGGGGGAGCGGTGCTCCCGGGCCAGCCGGGCCGCCGTCGCCACCTGCGCCAGGTGCCCGGCCGTGTCCCCGACGCGCTCCATGAACCAGTGCCCCACGATGCGGACGGCGAGGTCGCCGGCGCGGTGGGCGCGGTCCATCGCGGCCAGCCCGTGCTCGTCCACGGCCATGTCCACCACGCCGGTGATCCCTGCGGCCGCGTACGCGGACACCGCGGCCGCGAGGTGGCGGTCCCGGTCGGCGTCGGTGCGCTGCGCGGCGAGGAACGGCCACACGATGTCGTGCATCGCCGTCTCGTCGACGTGGCCGGTGGGCTCGCCCGTGCGCGGGTCCCGGGCGATCGTGCCGCCGACCGGATCGGGGGTGTCCCGGGTGATGCCGAGCTCCTCGAGCGCCCGGCTGTTGACCCACACCGAGTGGTAGTCGTTGGCGTCGAGGTAGACCGGCCGGTCCGCGCAGACCGCGTCGAGCACCTCGCGCGTGGGTCGACCGCCCGGAACGGCCGAGAACAGCCATCCCTGGCCCAGGACTCGGGGCGCGTCCGGGTTCGCCCCGGCCCAGTCGCGGACCCGCCGCTGGATCTCCGCGAGGTCGTGCGCGTCCCGGAGGTGCGCCCGGGTCAGCGCGTCCCCGGTCATGAGCACGTGCGTGTGTGCGTCGACGAAGCCCGGGACGACGAGCCCCCCGGCGAGGTCGACCACGTCGGCGTCCGCGCCGGCCACCTCCCTCGCCCGCTCCTCGGTGCCGACGTGCAGCAGCCGGTCGCCGCGGACGACGAGCGCCTCCGCGGGAGGGGAGTCCGGCCCGGTGACGACGGGGGCGCCGCGGTACAGCGTCGTCCGGTCAGCTCGCTCGGTCGACATGCAGACCCTCCCGCTCGACATAGCCACCCTTCCCGGCCGGGACGACGACGAGGCGCGTCAGCAGGTAGTGCACGACGCCGCTGACCAGGAACGCCGGCAGGGTCGCCGTGGTGTACCGGAACACCGACGCCGACTCGAAGGTGATCGGGTTGAGCAGCACGTAGTAGGTCAGCGCACCGGCGGCCACCGCGAGGAAGGCGACCGGGTTGACCCCCCGCCAGAAGCTGTAGCGGGAGACCCCTTCCGGCTCGTACACGTCGCGGACGTGCAGGGTCCGCTTCCGCAGCAGGAAGAAGTCGACGAAGTACACCGCGCACAGCGGGGCCAGGACCAGCGACACCCAGGCGAGGAACTTGAAGTAGTTGTCGTAGATGGCGGCCGGCCAGAAGACGACGACCGCGGCCGGCGCGAACAGGAGACCGGCGAGCACCGGCCAGGGGAGTCCCCGGGTGGCTGCGCCGCCGGCGCGGCGGATGGCCAGGCTGCCGGAGTAGGTCTGGCCCACCATGCTCGTCACGTTGGCGAAGGCGACGAAGACCAGTGCCAGCACGCCCAGCACGGCCCCGCCCAGCGGCACCATCCACACCGTCGGGTCGGCGTCGCCCAGGACCAGGGCGGCGAACGAGCCGACGACGCCCGCCACGACGCTGGCCAGGAAGAGCCCCAGCGTGTTCGGCCAGAACGCGGTGCGCTGGGTGGTGGTCAGCCGCGCCAGGTTGCCCAGGATGGTCCACCAGGAGAACCCGACGCCCAGGCTCAGCTCGAGCGCGATCATCCAGTCCAGCCCGGGATCGCCGAGGGGTGCCAGCGGCTCGGCGGCGAGCAGGTCGGTTCAGGAGTGCTCGGTGAAGACCGCCCCGAGCATGACGACGGTCATGACGACGAGGGCCGGGGCCACGAACTTGTTGACCCACTCGATGGACACCGGGCCCTTCACCAGCAGGAGCCACGAGCCGAGGATCGCCACGAGCGCGGCCGTGACGACCATCCCGCCCTCGGGGCCGAAGTCGGTGCCCAGCGCGGAGTTGCTGACGTTCACGACGGCCCGGCCGAACATGATCGCGAGGACCGCGTTCCAGCCGGCGGCCGCGAGGGGGAACAGCACCAGGACCAGGGCCCGGGAACCTGTGCCGCCGAAGACGCTGCGCAGTGCCGTGTACTGCTCCAGGCCGTACTTGGCCGACGGGATGCACGTCGTCAGGGACACCAGGACGACGCCGATGAGGTTGCCGATGACGCTGGCGGCGATCGCCGTCTCGGCGCCGACGAAGACCGCCAGGGTCCCGCCGCTGAGGAAGGCCCAGGTGGCGATGGCCAGCCCGACGTTGACCGACGTGAAGGACCAGAAGCCCCAGATCCGCTCACTCGCGAGGGTGGGCAGGTCACTGGTCCCGGCGTCGGTGCTGATCTCCGGCGCCGCGGCGGTCCGGGCGCGCACGTGCTCGCTCATGCCGGGTAGCTCCACCAGATCATCGCCACGATCAGCGCCGCGCCGAGGACGACGAGGAGCACCAGGTCGCGCGCGGGCAGGTCGGCCCGGGCGGGATCGACGTAGTCGGGGTCCTCGATCACGGCGAGCCGGGCCTGCAGCTCGCGGTCGAAGTCGTCGGCCATCGCGCGTCCTCCGGTGTGTCGGCTGGTTAACTAGCAACGCTAGTTAGGAGCGGAGACTAGCGTCACACCGGCGCCCCGGGAAGGGGTCCGCCGAACTCTCGGTGGCACGGACTGGTGGGGGTGGGCGTGGGACGGCGGTCCGACCTGGTGCTGACCAGGGAAGCCATCGCGCGGACGGCGCTGACGATCCTCGACGAGGAGGGCGCCGCGGCCCTCACCGTGCGACGGCTGGCGGGCCGCCTCGGCGTGCAGTCGCCGTCGCTGTACAACCACGTCTCCTCGAAGGACGAGATCCTCGACGCGGTGGTCGAGCTCATCGACGAGGAGATCGACACCGACTGCCTCGACGACCCCGACTGGCGCCGGGGCGTGACGGCCTTCGCGCACAGCTACCGCCGGGCCTTCCGGGCGCACCCGGAGGCGCTCGCCCTGATCGCCCGGGAGGCCGTCGAGACCGACCCCGCGCTCCGGGCCTACGACGCGGCGCTGGGCGCCCTGCTGCGGGCCGGCTGGTCACCCGAGCGGGCGCTGCAGTTGCTCGCCTCGATCGAGTACCTGGTCCTGGGGTCGGCGCTCGTCCCGTTCACCGGCGGGTTCGTCCGCACCCCCGCCGAGTACGCCGGGCGCTATCCGGCCCTGGCCTCCGCCCTCGCCGGGGCGTCCGACCTCGGGACGGTGGACGACGTCGGCTTCGAGCGCGGCCTGGCGGCGCTGCTGCGCGACGAGCCCCCCGGCTGAGCCCGTCCCGGGTCGGCCCGGTGCGCCTCACGCCCGGCACCCGTGTCCCGCCGGACCGGTGCGACCGGCCCGCTGCCCCGGCTCCGCCCTACTGTGAGGCGCGGCACAGCCGACACGGCCGAGAGGGGAGCGCCGGTGTTCCCGGGGACCCACGCGCGGACCACGCCGGAGAAGGCGGCGATCGTCGTCGCCGAGCCCGGCGACGTCGTCACCTACGCCCGGCTCGACGAGCGCTCCACCCGCCTGGCCAGGGTGTTCCGGGAGGCCGGTCTGCGGCCGGGAGACCACGTCGCCTTCCTGTCGGACAACCGGCCCGAGGTCTTCGAGGTCTACTGGGCGGCGCTGCGTTCGGGCCTCTACGTCACCGGCGTCAACCACCACCTCATGCCGGACGAGGCCGCCTACGTCGTCGAGGACTGCGGCGCGCGGGTGCTCGTCGCCGCACCGTCGGTCGCCGGGCTGGCCGTCGCGGTGGCCGGGCGCGTCCCCGGGCTGGAGCTCCGGCTCGCCCTCGGCGGTGACGGTGACGGCATCGAGGGGTACGGGTGCTACGAGGACGCGCTCGGCGCCGTGTCCGCCGAGCCGCTGGGCGACCAGCCGTGCGGCGCGGACATGCTCTACTCCTCGGGCACCACCGGCCGGCCCAAGGGTGTTCAGCCGGCCCTGCCCCAGCGGCAGGTGGACGAGCCCGGCGACACGGTCGCCGGCGTCTTCGGCCCCCTGTACGGCTTCGGCCCGGACACCGTCTACTACTCGCCCGCGCCGGTGTACCACGCGGCGCCGCTGCGCTTCGGCGGCATGGTGCACCGGTACGGCGGCACGCTCGTCCTCGCCCACCGGTTCGACGCCGAGGCCGCGCTCGCGGCGATCCAGCGGTACCGGGTCACGCACGGCCAGTTCGTGCCGACGATGTTCGTCCGGATGCTCAAGCTGCCACCCGAGGTGCGGAACTCCTACGACGTCTCCTCGCTGCGGGTCGCGGTGCATGCCGCGGCGCCGTGTCCCGTCGAGGTCAAGCGGCAGATGATGGACTGGTGGGGGCCCGTCCTGCACGAGTACTACTCGTCCACCGAGGCCAACGGCGTCACCCTCATCGGCCCCGAGCAGTGGCTGCAACGCCCCGGCTCGGTCGGGAAGGCCGGCCTCGGGGTCATCCACGTCTGCGACGACGAGGGACGCGAGCTGCCGGCCGGAGAGGTCGGGACCATCTGGTTCGAGCGCGACGAGATGCCCTTCGCCTACCACGGGGACCCCGCGAGGACGGCGCAGGCGCAGCACCCCGCGCACCCGACCTGGTCGACCGTCGGGGACATCGGCCGCGTCGACGACGAGGGCTTCCTGTTCCTCACCGACCGCAAGGCGTTCACGGTCATCTCCGGCGGGACGAACGTCTACCCGCAGGAGGTCGAGGACGTCCTGACCCTGCACCCCGCCGTCTACGACGTCGCCGTCATCGGCGTGCCCGACCCCGACATGGGGGAGGTGGTCAAGGCCGTGGTGCAGCTGCCCGAGGGCGTCGAGGGCGGCCCCGCGCTGGAGCGGGAGCTGATCGACTTCGTCCGCTCCCGCATCGCCCACTACAAGGCGCCGCGCAGCGTCGACTTCGTCGCCGAGCTGCCGCGCACGCCCACCGGCAAGCTCCGGAAGCACGAGCTCAAGGCCCGCTACACCGCCGTGGCCGGCTGACGAGGCGCCGGGACCGCGCCCGGGGCGCCGGTGGTGCGCTCGACCGGGCGCCGGTCAGTCCTCGACCCGGAAACCGATCTTCAACGTCACCTGCACGTGGGCGACCTGGCCCTCGCTCACGTGCCCGCGGACCTCCTGCACCTCGAACCACTCGATGTTGCGGACCGTCCTCGAGGCCCGGGTGATGGCGGTGCGGATGGCGTCGTCCACGCCCGTCGTGCTGCTCCCGACGACTTCGCTCAACCGGTAGACGTGGTCGTTCATGGCGGGCTCCTCTGCTCGTGGTGCAGCCTGTGGCGCTCGTCACCCTAGGGCCGGGCACCACCCCGCCCGTCCCGAGGGCTCGGATCACCTGCCGGGGTGATCGGCGCGGACCGGTGCGGCGCCGGGCGGGGGCGGCGAGGCGGCGTCCCCCGCGGAGCCGGTGACCAGCCGGCCGGCGAGGACCCGCGCGGCGTCCGTGGCGCACCGGCGGAAGAGCGCGTCGTCCCCGGTGCACAGCCAGTTCACCGATGCCCCGAAGAGCAGGCCGAGCACCGACTCCGCCAGCACGTCGACGTCCCCGGCCCACGTGCCACCGGACACCTCGGCCACCCGGTGCAGCAGGTCGAGGGCGTCGCGGCGGTACTGCTCGGTCGACTCCCGGGCAGCGGCCCGCAGGTCGTCGTCCCGGCCGCCCATCATGGTCAGCTCCTGCAGCACCATCTCGGCACCCGGGTCGGCGATGACGCTGTCGGCGTACCCGACCAGGGCGCGGGTGAGGACCTCGGTGGGGGTGCCCCCGGCCTCCACCGCCCGCATGAGCAGCGCGGTGGCCCGGTCGCGGTCGGCCTGGAAGACCGCACGCACGAGCTCGGCCTTGGCGCCGAACGCGTAGTGCACGGCGCCGAGCGGGACGCCGGCCTCCCGCGCGACCGCCCGCGTGGTGAGCGCCCAGGCCCCCTCCCGCTGCATCACCTGCATGGCGGCCGCCACGAGCTGGGCCCGGCGCTGCTCGACGGGCAGGTGCGCCCGCTTGGCACTCGTCACCGTGTCACCGTCTCCCGCGTCCCGGCCGGGCGCTCGACGGACGCGGACGGTCCGGTGGGCCCCGCGTCGCCGCGGAGGAGGACGACGGCCTGCACCGCCACGTACGCGGCGACGAGGGCGGCGACGACGAGGACGACGTCCATGCCCGCGACGAAGGCCTGCCCGGCCTCGGCCAGGAAGGACGCCGCCGTCTCCGGTGGCAGCTGGGCGGCGACCTCCGCCGCGCCGCCCAGGGTCTCGCGGGCGGCGTCGACGGCGTCCCCGGGCACCCCCTCGACCGCGCCGAGGTGGGCGGCGTAGACCGACAGCCCGACCGTGCCCAGCACCGCCGTCCCCATGGCGCCGCCGAACTCGTAGGCCGTCTCGGAGACCGAGGCCGCCGCACCCGCCCGCTCCGGCGGCGCCGTGGCGAGGATGACGTCGTTCGTCAGGGCCTCGGCCGCGCCGACCCCCGCGCCGATGAGCCCGCTGGCCACGACCAGCACGCCACGGCCGCCGTCCACCCCGAGCAGGGTGGCGACCCCCAGCCCGGCCGCGGTCAGCGCCATGCCGCCGCCGATGACCCAGCGCAGGTGCAGGTGGCGGGCCAGCCAGGGCGCGGACAGCGACCCGCCGACGGTGGACACCGCGAGGGGCAGCATCCACAGCCCGGCGACCAGGGGGCTCATGCCGAGCACGAGCAGCAGGTACTGCGGGAGGAAGAACATCAGTCCCAGCAGGGCGAAGACCGCGAGCAGGTTCGTCACCACCGCGACGGAGAAGGCGCGGTGCCGGAACAGGCGCAGGTCGAGCAGCGGCTCGGCCAGGCGGCGCTGCCGGCGCACGAAGACCCACAGCAGCCCCAGCCCGGCGGCGAGGGTCGTCACCGTCGGCGTGCTCGGGCCGTCCTCCGCGGCCGTCTTGAGCGCGTACACCACCGGCAGGACGCCGGCGATCGACAGGGCGGCGGAGAGCAGGTCGAGCGGTCCGGGCCGCGGGCGCGACTCGGGCAGCAGCGTGACGGCGCCCACGACCAGCAGGACCATGACCGGGGTGTTCACCAGGAACACCGAGCCCCACCAGAAGTGCTCGAGGAGGACGCCGCCGACGATCGGACCGATCGCGGCGCCGCCGGAGAAGGCGGCCGCCCACACGGCGATGGCCAGACGTCGCTCGTGGGTGTCGGTGAAGACCGAGCGCAGCAGCGCCAGGGTCGAGGGCATCAGCGTCGCCCCGCCGAGTCCGAGCAGCGCCCGGGCCGCGATCAGCATCCCCGGCGTCGTCGCGAAGGCCGCGACGACCGAGGCGATCCCGAAGGCCACGGCGCCGGTCACGAGCAGCCGGCGCCGCCCGATCCGGTCCCCGAGGTTGCCCATGAGCACCAGCAGGCCGGCGAGCAGGAAGGAGTAGATGTCGACGACCCACAGCAGCTCGGTCGACGTCGGACCGAGGTCGGCGGTCAGGGCGGGGACGGCGAAGCCGAGCACCGTCATGTCGATGCTGATGAGCAGGACGGGCAGCGCCAGGACCGCCAGGGCGGCCCAGCGACGGAGCGGACTCACGAGATCCTCGGGACGGGGAGCGCAGGGGAGGGGACAGCGCGAGTCCGTCACCGTTCAGGTCGATCGACCAAATCCCGCCGTCGACGCAGCACCCAGCCGCGAGCGGCTCGTCGAGGGGGCTCCGCGCGCGTCGGGATCCGGACCGGACGGCGCTCCGGCGCGGCCGGCGACCGGTGTGCCCCGCCGTCCTCCGGGCACCCCGAGCGAGGCCCGGCAGCCGTGGAGGATGGAGGCGGGACAGTCCGTGTCGTGACAGCGCAGCGGCCCGCCCCCAGGATCGAGTCATGTCGACGGCCGTCGTCGTGGGAGCCTCGGCCGGTACGTCGCACCACCGGGTGAGCGGTGCCTGAGCCGAGGGTCCGGGCAGCCGCGGCACCACAGGACCGAGAGCACGAGGAGCCAGCATGACCACCTCGATCGAGCAACCCCCGGCCGGTGTGCCGGACGAGACGGCGGCCCGCGCCGCGGACCACCTCTGGATGCACTTCGCCCGCCAGGGACGCCACCCGGAGACGCCGATCCCGGTCGTCACCCGCGGGGAGGGGGCCTACATCTGGGACAACCGGGGCCGCAAGATCCTCGACGGGCTGTCCGGGCTGTTCGTCGTCCAGGTCGGTCACGGGCGGCGCGAGCTGGCCGAGGCGGCCGCGAGGCAGGCCGCCGAGCTGGCGTACTTCCCGGTGTGGGGCTACACGACCCCGGTGCAGGCCGAGCTGGCCGAGCGGGTCGCCGACCTCGCGCCCGGTGACCTCGACCGCGTCTTCTTCACCTCGGGCGGGGGAGAGGCCGTGGAGTCGGCGTGGAAGGCCGCCAAGCAGTACTTCAAGCTGATCGGCAAGCCGCAGAAGCACAAGGTGATCAGCCGCGCGGTGGCCTACCACGGCACCCCGCACGGGGCGCTGGCCATCACCGGGCTGCCCGCCATGAAGAAGGACTTCGAGCCGCTGGCCCCCGGCGGCTTCCGGGTCCCCAACACCAACCTCTACCGCCACCCCGAGTTCGCCGAGGACCCGAAGGCCTTCGGCCGCTGGGCCGCCGACCGGATCGAGGAGGCCATCCTCTTCGAGGGCGCCGACACGGTCGCCGCCGTCTTCCTGGAGCCGGTGCAGAACTCCGGCGGCTGCCTGACGCCACCGCCGGGCTACTTCGACCGGGTCCGCGAGATCTGCGACCAGCACGACGTGCTGCTGGTGTCCGACGAGGTCATCTGCGGGTTCGGCCGGCACGGCGCGACGTTCGCCTGCGAGAAGTTCGGCTACACCCCCGACCTCATCACCTGCGCCAAGGGGATGAGCTCCGGCTACGGCCCGATCGGCGCGATGATCGCCTCGGAGAAGGTCGTCGAGCCCTTCCTGCGCCCCGGCGTGGCGTTCCCGCACGGCTACACGTTCGGCGGCCACCCCGTGGCGGCGGCGGTGTCGCTGGCCAACCTCGACCTCATGGAGCGCGAGGGGCTCAACCAGCGCGTGCTCGACAACGAGGCGGCGCTGGGGGCCACCCTCGGCAAGCTGCTGGACCTGCCGATCGTCGGCGACGTCCGCGGCGACGGCTACTTCTGGGCCGTCGAGCTGGTCAAGGACAAGGCCACCCGGCAGACCTTCGACGCCGCCGAGCGGGACCGGCTGGTCCGCGGGTTCCTGCCCGGCGCGCTGTTCGACAACGGCCTGTACTGCCGCCCCGACGACCGCGGCGACGTCGTGGTCCAGGTCGCCCCGCCGCTCATCTGCGGCCAGCCGGAGTTCGACGAGATCGAGCAGGTCCTGCGGCACACGCTGACCGAGGCCCAGACCCTCGTCTGATGCGGGCCGCCCACCCCACCGGGCCGCGACCCCCGCGGCCCACGACATGCGCTCCGGTGCGACCGCACCGGGCACCGACCGGAGGGAGCACGCCGTGAGCACGCTCGTCGTCGGAGTACCGAGCGAGATCAAGGACAACGAGAAGCGGGTGGCCCTCACCCCGGACGGCGTCGTCGAGCTGGTGCACGACGGTCACCAGGTCGTCGTGCAGTCCGGCGCCGGCGTCGGGTCCCGGTTCGCCGACGAGGAGTACGCCGCCGTCGGCGCGACGGTGGTGCCGACCGCCGACGAGGTGTTCGACGCAGCCGACCTCATCGTGAAGGTCAAGGAGCCGGTGCCCGCGGAGTACGACCGGTTCCGCCCGGGCCAGCAGCTGTTCACCTACCTGCACCTCGCCGCCGACCGTGGCCTGACGGAGTTCCTGCTCGAGCGGCGGATCGACTCCATCGCGTACGAGACCGTGCAGACCGCCGACCGCAAGCTCCCGCTGCTGACGCCCATGAGCGAGGTCGCCGGCCGGATGGCCGTGCAGGCCGCCGCGCACCACCTGGAGAGCCCGGCCGGGGGAGCGGGGATCCTGCTCGGCGGCGTGCCCGGCACCCCCGCGGCGAAGGTGCTCATCATCGGCGGCGGCGTGTCCGGCACCGAGGCGGCCAAGATCGCGCTGGGGATGCGGGCCATCGTCCGGGTCCTCGACACCAACCCGAGCCGGCTGGCCTACCTGTCCGACATCTTCGGTGGGCGGCTGGACCTCGTGACGCCCAACCGGGCCCGGACGGCCGACTACGTCGCGGAGGCCGACGTCGTGATCGGCGCGGTCCTCGTGCCCGGCGCCAAGGCGCCCACGCTGGTGAGCCGGGACATGGTCGCCGCGATGCGCCCGGGCAGCGTGGTCGTCGACATCGCCATCGACCAGGGCGGCTGCTTCGAGACGAGCCGGCCGACCACCCACTCCGACCCCACCTACGTCGAGGAGGGCGTCATCCACTACTGCGTGGCCAACATCCCCGGGGCGGTGGCCCGCACCTCGACGCTGGCCCTGACCTCGGCCACGCTGCCCTACCTCGTCCGGGTCGCGCGGCACGGCGTGACCGGCGCGGCCCGGACCGATCCCGCCCTGCGCCTCGGCCTGAGCACGCTCGACGGACACCTGGTCAACCAGCCGGTCGCCGAGGCGCACGAGCTGCCCTCCACCGACCCCGCGGAGCTGCTCGCGGCGCGCTGAGGTCGCCTGGGGGCGCCCCGTGACCCCGACACCCTCACCGTGTACCGGACCGCGATCGTGGACAGCGGTGGACACCGTGACGGTCCTGGTGGTCGGGGCGACGGGTGTGCTGGGCACCGCGGTGGGCCGGGCGCCCACCGGCCGCGGTCACCAGGTCGTCACCATCGCGTGCACCGCCGGGGCCTCACCCGGACCGAGCAGGTCGACCTGCGCCGCGGCCACGGGCCACCCCCGCCACGACCGGGACCTGACCGGGCCGCACGCGCTGGTCGAGCGACCGCGCCGGTCCGCCCTGGCCGCCCCGGGGCCTGCGTCGTCCCCGGGGCGGCGAGGGGTCACCGGGCGGCAGCCGGGGTCGGCGGGGGCGCGGTCGGCACCCCGGAGGGCGACGGCGGAACCGGGCCGGCGGGCACCGAGCCGGGATCGGTGCCACCGGTGTCGAGCCGGAACGGCGGGTAGCGGTCGGTCATCAGCGCGGTGTAGGCCGCCACCCGGAGCGCCCACCGGTCCATGCCCATCACGAAGTCGTAGAGCGGCTTGGGGTAGCGGCCGGTGAACAGCAGCACGAGCGCGGCGATCAGGACGAGCAGGCCGACGAGTGAGACGCCGGCGTTCGCGGCGTCGTCCCAGGCGCCGTCCGTGCCGCCGTAGCGCGTGCCCAGCCACAGCCCGCCGCCGACGAACAGGGCCACCACGAGGTAGTGCGGGATGGCCAGCAGCCACTTGACGAAGATCAAACCCCGCGACAGCCGCTCGGGATAGGTCACGTCCAGGTGCGCCGGGTGGTCCGGCACCTCGGCGAGGGTGAAGGGCGGGTAGCGGTCGGTGCCCAGGGCCCAGTAGCCGTAGTGGTGCACCCGCCAGGACCAGCGCAGGACGCCGACGTTGAAGTCGAAGAGCGACCGTGGATAGCGCCCGGTGAACAGGATCGCGAAGAACGCGATGACGCCGACGGCGAGGAACGCCACCCACAGGAAGAACAGCACGACGACGTGCGGGATCAGCAGCACCCACTTGACCAGCCACAACCAGCGGGACAGCGACGGGTCGAGCGCGGCGTCGACGCGGACGGGATAGGGGGTGCGGGGATCGGTCATGGCGTGCTCCCTGTGGCTGGTGTCTGCGTCCGGCCGGGGGAGACGGAGACGACGAGCTTGCCTCGGGCCCTCCCGTCCAGCATGTGGCGGATGGCCGCGGCGACCTCGCTGAGGGGGTAGGTGCGGTCGATCGCAGGGGTGAGCTGGCCGGCCTCGACGAGCTCGGTCAGGGCGATCAGGTCGGCTGCCTTCTCCGACGCGACGAACGTGCCCATCTGCTGGCCGACGAACGGCGACAGCAGGGTGGCCCGGATCCCGCGGTCGCTGCCGCCGAGCAGGCGTCCGTCGGTCTCCCCGCCGACGAGCACCAGTCGTCCCCTGTCGGTGAGGGCGCGGCGCAGACGTGCCAGCCGGGCGTTGCCACCGGTGTCGATGACGACGTCGTAGCGGGTCCTGCCGTCGGCGAAGTCCTCATGGGTGTGGTCGACGACGTGGTCGGCGCCCAGGGCGCGGACCAGGTCCACCTTGGCGGTGGTGCACACGCCGGTGACCTCGGCCCCCGCCGCCTTCGCCAGCTGCACCGCGAAGCTGCCCACGCCGCCCGAGGCGCCGATGACCAGCACTCGCTCACCGGCCCGGACGCGTCCGTGGTCGCGCACGGCCTGCAGCGCGGTGCTGCCGGAGACCGGGACGGATGCCGCCTGGTCGAAGGAGAGGTGGGCCGGCTTCCGGGCCAGCTTGGCCGGCCGGGCGGCCGCGTACTCGGCGAAGGTGCTGGTGGACATCCCGTACACCGCGTCGCCCGGGGCGAGGCCGGTCACTCCGGTGCCGACGGCCTCGACCGTCCCGGCGAGGTTCCGGCCGGGGTTGGCGTACTTGGGGCGGCGGAGGCCGAAGCCGGCGAGCCGGATGGGATAGGGCACGCCGGCCATGACGTGCCAGGTGCCCCGGTCCACGCTGGCCGCGTGGACCCGCACCAGGACCTCGTCGTCGGTGATGGTGGGCCGGTCGACCCGTGCGACGCGGAGGAGACCCTCGGGCGCCGGGCCGTAGCGGTCCTGCACGACCGCCGTCATGGTCGCCGGGCCTCCGGCCGCGGCGGGCGGACCTCTCAGGTCGTTGGGCTGCGTGGTCGCCATCGGGACCCTCTTCTCTCGTCGTCGAACGGCTCGGTCAGGAGGTGGGGCGCTGGAGTGTGACGTCGCTCTGGCGGTGCCGGCCGTGGTGCCGGATGTGCAGCGTGGGGCTGTCCGCGAGGCCGCGGATGGCGCGGTTCGCCGCGTCGTCGTCGGCGACGTGGACCCACAGGGCTGCCCGGCCGTCGCGGGCGTGGCCGTAGTAGAGCTCGATCGTCTCCTCGTCGTCGGTGAGGGCGGCGACGACGCGGCGGGGCAGGCTCTGCTGCGCGGTGCAGCGCGCGCGGTCGGCGAGGATCTGCTCGCCGGTGAAGATGCGCAGCTCCCGGTCGGCGAACCCGGCGGTGCGCAGCGCCGCCGCGGCCCGGTCGGCCTCGTCCGCGCCGGGGAGGACGGCGACCAGGAACCCCGTCGGGTCGAAGACGAGCGGGCGGTCGGCGGGATCGGGGTCCTGGTCGGTCGTGCCCACCGGCCAGACGACGTCGGTGTCAGCCATCGCGGTACTCCCGCAGCGTGTCGGCGAGGGCCTGCTCGACCGGCGTGGCCGCGGCGCCGAGCTTGTCGGTGATCTTGCTGCTGTCGACGACGAACGGTTCCTCGAACTGGTACTGCATCTCGACCAGCTCGCGCATCGTCCGGTCGACCAGCCCGAGGGCCCGCAGCAGCACCGGTGGCAGGCGCCGGAGCCGGCCGCGGGGCCGGCCGGCCTGCCGGTAGACGTCATCGACCAGTTCCCGGGTGGTGCGGGTGTCGGGGTCGTTGGGCAGGTGCCACACCTGTCCCGGCGCGTCGGGGTGCTCGCCCAGGGTGGCGAGGCCCTCGCCGATGTCGGGCACGTAGATGTAGGTGTGCGGCTGGTCGGGGTCGCCGAGCACGGTCGCCGTCCGGCCGGCGATGGCCGCGGGGAAGACGCGGTCGCCCAGGTTGGACTGGGCGCCGCCTCGGGGGCCGAAGTAGTCCGACGCGCGGCCGATGGCGACCTCGACCCGGCCGGCGTCGTGGGCGGCGAGCAGCTCGCGGGCCATCCGGGCGCGCAACCGCCCCTTCCTGGTGTGCGCGTCGTGGGCGAGGTCCTCGGTGAGCACGCGACCGGCGGGGCGCCCGTACGCGTAGACGTTCTCCATGCTGACCAGCCGGGCCCCGGTGGCCTCGGCGGCGGCCAGCACCGCGGCCTGCAGCAGCGGGAACTGGGCTGTCCACTCCGCGTACGGCGGGTTCAGCGTCTGGTAGACGACCGCGGCGCCGCGGGCGACCTCGGTGGTGAAGGCGGGGTCCCGGGCGTCCCCGCCGACCACCTCGACCTCGTCGGGGACCCGGGCGGAGCCTGAGCGGTTGACCAGCCGGGCGGTCTGGCCGCGGCGGCGCAGCGCGTCGAGGACGGCCAGGCCGACCGCGCCGGTGCCGAAGACGACGTGCCGCGGGGTGGTGGTCATGTGCGTGCCGCGACCGGTGCCGGCGCCGGCGGGGAGCCGGCTGCGCGGCGTTCGGGCAGGAGCTGCAGCAGGAGCAGCCCGGACAGTGCGGAGAAGCTGATCGCCCCGTAGGCGCCGAAGACGGTGAACTGCTCGTCGACGGTGATCCCACCCAGGGTGGTCGTGGTCCAGCCCAGCGCCCACAGCGCCGGCAGCGCAGCGGCCCACGTCCAGCGCAGCCGCGTGCCGCGGGGCAGGGCCAGGGCCTGCGCGGGCCCGAGGACGAGGCCGGTGAGCGCGCCCATGAGGGCCAGGTCGGGCAGCGAGGTCCGGTAGCCCACCACGGCGGCGCCGAGGAGGAGGCCCAGTCCCATCCCGATGCCGGTGGCCGGCACCCATCTGCGGATGTCGAGTCGTCCTCGGCCGGCCAGGGTCTGTCCCAGGCCGATGCCGAGGCCGGCGACGGCGCCGCCGACCAGGGCGGCTCCGGGCGAGTCGACGCGGCCGACGACGGCGGTGCCGGCCAGGCCGGCCAGCGGGAAGGCCAGGAAGCCGGCGGTCCAGATGAGCCAGGCGCGCAGGAAGGGTGTCCGGGAGGGCGCTGGTCCGGTCACGGGGATCAGCTCCTGACGCCGGAAGGAGCCGGCGATCGCGGGGAGGGAACGGTCGGCGAACTGGTCGCCCGGTCCTCGTCCCGAGCGGCGCCTGCAGAGCCCACGGGCTGCCGCAGCAGGAGCACCACGCCCAGGGCGGCGACCCAGAGACCCCAGGTCGTACTGCCGAGGAAGCCGCCGAGGTCCCACACGGGGAAGCCGGGGACGGCGGTGGCGAGGACGTCGCCCTGGTTGGTCAGGTACAGCGCGCCCGCGACGAGCCCGGCGACGCCCAGCCACCGGGGCAGGACCCGGCTGCGCAGGATGGTCACGCTGACCGCGAGGGACCAGGCGACGGCGAGCAGCTGGCCCAGGTGCTCGCCGAGCAGCGCCCCCCCGAACTGGTGCTGCGCGGTCCAGGCCGCCTCGACGGCCGCGCGGGTGACGGCGTCCCCGCCGACGTAGGAGTCGGCCAGCGGCGGGACGACGAAGACCCAGCGGAGGAACCCGATCAGCGAGAGCAGCACCGAGACGGCGCCCACGTGGGTGGCCACCCGCAGCACCGGGTCGCTCCGCCGTCCGAGGGCCGCGGGGAGCAGCAGGATCGGGACGAGCAGGACCGCGTAGGTCCAGGCGGTGGCCAACCAGGTCCACACCAGGGTCGTGCCGCCGGCGACGAAGGCCGGTAGGACGACGTCGGCGGGCTCCCGGAGCACGTCCGGCCACCCGAACGTCGAGGACAGCACCGTCGCCGCGCCGGCGAACGCCAGAGCGCCCGCCACGAAGAGCCCTCCGGTGGTGCGGCGGAGGCCGTCGGCCGCGTGGACGCCTGTCATCGGGACTCCCCTGAACGGTGTACAGAATCTGTACGCTGTGCAGAGACGGTCCTACCGTGTGACCGTCGCCGTCAAGGGGGTAGGTGGCGCGGATGTCCACGGAAGCCGGACGTCGCCGGCCCGGTCCGCGCCGAGCCCTCACCGAGGACGAGATCCTGGACGCGGCGCTGAGCCTGCTGGACGACGGCGGGGCCGACGCGGCGTCCGTCCGGGGCATCGCCGCGCGGGTCGGCGTCGCCCCGAACGCGGTCTACACCTACTTCCCGGACAAGGCCGCCGTCGTCAAAGCACTCGTGGAGCGGCTGCTCGGCGAGGTCGACCACGACGTCTTCGCCGACCGCAGCCGCCCCTGGCGCGAGCGGGTGGAGGCCCTCGCGCTCGACCTGCGGGCCCACCTGTCGGCCCACCCCGGCGCGGTCGGCCTCATGATCGGCGGGCCCATGGACGGACCGCACGCGCTCACGCTGAACGAGCGGCTCCTGGAGTTGCTCGCCGACGCCGGGCTCGACCGGACCGGGGCCGCGCGGGCCGCCTACCTGCTGATCGTCTACGTCTTCGGCTCCATCGCCCTGGAGGTCGCCGCCCAGCACGCACCGGGACCCCTGCCACCGGAGTCCGACCGGATCGACGCGCGGACCCGCGCCTTCGCCGCGACGCCGGCCGACCGGTTCCCGCGGAGCGCGGCGGCGGCAGCGACCATGGCCGGCTACGTCTCGACCGAGCAGTACGTGTGGGGCCTGCGACGCATCCTCGACGGGATCACCGCAGGGGTGACGGACGTGCCGGGCGACCCCGACGACGGACGCGGGGTCCTCAGGGCAGCGGGTCCGGTCCCGGAGGCGCGCACGAGCAGGAGCGGCCGCACCGTCGACGTCCTGGACGACGCGGCGGGCTGAGTGCCCGTGCTCCTCCGGGGACCGGGTCCGGTCCCCGTCCGCGCCGTCGTCCCGGGACCGCGCGGAACCACCGCGCGGTCCGGCACCCTGCGGTTCGCGCCACATCGGGTAGACCGTCGGTCCGCCCGCGGGGAGGGCCAGCGGCTCCCCCGGCTCGAACCCGTGGCGCAGGTACGGCGCGCGGTTGCGGGGACTCGTGGCCTCCAGGTACGCGGGGAGGCGGTGCCGGTCGCAGAGCTCCAGCACCGGGCGCATCATCGCGGTCCCGATCCCGGTGCCCTGCCGCTGCGACCACCGCGGCCATGCGCGCGCGGTCCCCGGGAGTGGCTGGCCGGACGTCCGGCGCGGGTGCGGTCACGCGGCGAGACTGCTCGTCCGGAGGCCGTCGTGGGTGGTCGGGCGACGCCACTCCTCGTCAGCGGTGGTGCCTCGCGGACCCCTCGGGTGCCACGGGACGACGTCGTCGACTCCGCCGGACCCCTGAGGCGGACCTCTACCACCCGGCCCGGGTCCGTCTCGACGAGGCCCGTGGCCGGACGCCGGGGCGTCGAGTGCCCGGCGGTGAGCCGTGGCGGGCCAGGATGAGCCGTGCCGACGGGTGTCGCACGCAGGAGCGGTTCCCGGCACCGACCTCCCGAGGGGCGAGACCATGACCCAGAACCCACCGCAGCGCGCCGACGCCCTGGCCGGAGAGCAGGTCCCGACGAACCGGACCTCCGACGCCGGCGCCGAGCGGGACGCGGACGAGCGTGCCGACATCCGGGAGGACCGGCGCACGACGCAGGACCTCGACGACGGGGAGCTGGGTGGCGAGGGCTGAGCGACGAGCCCCGCGGTCGCCATCAGGCGGGGCCTCGGTGCGGCCCTCGGAGTCCACGGGCGGTCCGGTCGGCACCCGTGGCACGGGATCGCGAGGCCGTGGCCCGTCCGCACCGCGGCCGGCGGCCGGCGGCCGGCGGCCGGTCGAGCGTGCTGGGCGGTGGGTGCCCCGGACTGGGGAGTGACTGTCGACAGTCGGCACATCCGTACCGGCCCCACGGCTAGGATGACGGCCGACGAGGAGGCTGGTGCGTGAGCGTGGAGTCACTGTCGACCCTGGACCGCAGCACGCTGCGGGAGCGCTCGCTCGAGGCGCTCCGCTCGGCGATCCTCAGCGGCCGGTACCGGCCGGGGGACCACCTCGGTGAGGTGGAGCTGGCGGGCTCGCTGGGGGTGAGCCGCGGCACCGTGCGCGAGGCCCTGCGGCACCTGCAGCAGGAGGGCCTGGTCACCGCCGGCACCCGGGGCATGCTGCGGGTCAACAGCCTGACCTCCGCCGAGGTGCACGAGCTGTTCCGGGTCCGCGCGGCCCTGGAGGGCCTGGCCGTGCGCGAGGTCATCGCCTCGCCCCGGCGGGAGGCCGCCGCGGACGCCCTGCGGGCCGCCGTGGAGCGGCTCTCCGACGAGGACGAGCCCGCCGCGCGGATGGAGGCCGACCTGGCCTTCCACCTGCTGCTCTGCCGGCTGTCGGGCAACTCGATGCTGGTCGAGGCCTGGCAGCGGCTCGAGGGCCGGATGCGCGTGGCCATCCTGAACGGCGCGAGCTGGCAGGTCCCGATGATGGCCCGCGACCGGCACGTCCCGATCGTCGACGCCATCGAGCGCGGGGACGTCGACGCGGCCGTGCAGGTCGTCGACGAGCACATGACGGCCGCCGCGCAGCACTTCGCCGAGGCCACCGCCTCCGCCTGATCAAGGACCCTCCTGCCCCCCACCGCTCGCACGCTCGCGGCGGGCCCCTGCAGGAGGGCCGCCCGTCCTCCCCACCCCTCGCGCGCTCGGGGCGGTGCCCTGGACGGGGCCGTCCTGCCCCCCACCGCTCGCACGCTCGCGGCGGGCCCCTGCAGGAGTCGCCCGTCCCGAGGCTCGGCCCTCGCCTGGCGTCGGCCCCCTCCCGGGCGCCGCCCGAGCTCGTGAGGGGCGGGGAGGAGGTCCTTCGACGAAGGGCTCCGGGGCGGGGGTTCTTCGTCGAGCGGTGAGGAGGCCGGGGTCGCTCCAGGGCCGGGATGGCCGCCGACGGTGGCCCTGGTCGTGCTGCCTCCGCTCCGACCTGCACGGATGCAGGTACCAGGAAGTGACCCTTGACACCGTGACCCGCACCACCCACTCTAGTCGGCAGTTGACTGTTAACAGTCGACGTCCAACGGGGATCCGTTGCACATCCGGCCATTGGAGGTCACCGTGACCGAGCGGCATCCACCCGTCCGCGACCCGCACCTCGAGGAGGTCGCCGCCTGGCACCCGATCGAGGGCACCCCGACCAAGAAGAAGGTCGCCATCGGGTGCTCCGTCGGGGCGACGATCGAGACCTACGACTTCATCGGTTTCGGCATCGCGGCGGCGCTGTACTTCAACACCGCCTTCTTCCCCGCCAACGACCCGTTGTCGGGCACGCTGCTGTCCTTCGCCACGCTGGGCATCGGGTTCGCGGTGCGCCCGCTCGGCGGGATCATCGGCGGCTACCTCGGCGACCGGATCGGCCGCAAGCCGGTCCTCGTCGGCTCCCTGCTGCTCATGGGCATCGCGACGGTGCTCATCGGCTGCCTGCCCACCTACCAGCAGGTCGGCGTCTGGGCCGGGGTCCTGCTGGTGGTCGTGCGGGTCGTGCAGGGGCTCGCGTTCGGCGCGGAGTGGGGCGGCGCCATCCTCATGTGCTTCGAACACGCCCCCTGGCGGAAGAAGGGCCTGTACACCGGCATCACCCAGGCCGGCTTCCCGGTGGGGCTGCTGCTGGCCAACCTGGCGTTCCTGATCAGCGTCCCGCTGGGCGGCTCGTGGGCGTGGCGGGTGCCGTTCCTGCTCAGCGCCATCCTGATCGTGGTGGGCATCGTGATCCGGCTCAAGGTCGAGGAGTCGCCCGAGTTCGAGGAGCTCAAGGAGGAGGGCGAGCTCTCGAAGAACCCGCTCCTCGAGGTGCTGCGCGACGACTGGCGCGTCATCCTGCGCGCCTTCTGCCTGCGGATCACCGAGACGGCCGGCTACGCGGTGTCGGTCACGTTCATGCTGTCCTACGTCGCCGCCGAGGAGCTGGCCGATCGGTCGGTCACCCTCACCGCGACGATGATCGCCGCCGGGATCGGCATCTTCGCCACCACGTACTGGGGCGCGCTCACCGACCGCGTCGGGCGGCGCCCGGTGTACCTGCTGGGCACCGCGCTGCACCTGCTGTGGGGCATCCCGCTGTTCCTCGTGGTCAACACCGGCGCTGCGGTCGCGATCGTCATCGCGTTCGTCGTCAGCTACGCGGTCCTGCAGAACTCGCTGGCCGGGGTGCAGGGCGCCTGGTTCTCGGAGCTGTTCGCGACCAAGACCCGCACCACCGGCGCCTCGCTGGCCTACCAGATGTCGGCCGTCGTGTCCGGGTTCACCCCGCTCATCACCACCGCGCTCTACGCCGGCTACGGCTGGATCGGCCCGGCGCTGCTGTTCAGCGGCTACGGCCTGCTGGGCCTGCTCGCCGCGCTGATGACCCGCGAGACCTGGGGTCCGGCCGAGCGCGAGGAGGTGGCCGCCCTGGAGCGCAGCCTCCAGGCACCGTCCGCCGTCCCCACCCCCCGTTCCTCGTCCGAGCGCCGGCCGACGGCCGACTCGGCGACCGACTGACCCGCACCAGGAGGAGCACGTCATGACCTCGCTGAGCACACCGCAGGCGACACGACCGACCGA